>JBGPVQ010000203.1:0-5683 GCA_041491785.1 Gemmatimonadota bacterium
GAATTCGTCCTGCTCCTGCCGGGTGATCCCCGCCTTCTGGGCGGTGTACTCCGCGTAGGAGCCCATGTGCACATTGCCGAAGGAGTCCCAGAGCCCGTCGTGGATCATCCCGTCCACCATCGTCTGGTTGCCCGCCTTGATGCCGACGCGCATTCCGTAGACGTAGTGCGGCGAGGCGCTCATCGCCTCCATTCCACCGGCCACGATGCATTGCGCGTCGCCCGCCTTGATCGATTGGGCGGCGAGCATCACCGCCTTGAGGCCGGAGCCGCACACCTTGTTGACCGTGACGGCGGGGATGCTGCCGGGCAGGCCCGCGTGGATCATCGCCTGGCGCCCGGAGGCCTGGCCGGCGCCACCTTGCAGCACGTGGCCCATGATCACGTCGTCGATGGCCGCCGGCTCCACCCCGGCGCGCCGGACCGCCTCACGAATCGCCACCGCGCCGAGCTGCGGTGGGGTGAACGAGGCCAGCCCGCCAAGGTACTTGCCGATGGCAGTCCGGCAGGCGGAAAGGATAACGGGAGTCGTGGTGTCGGACACGTTGGGCTCGGATGAGAATTCGCGGTGGGAAAATAGACGGCCCTACAGGCCGGCGGCTAGTCGCGGAGTGCTCCCCGGCGTTCCGGCGTTCCCTGGGGCGCGGTTCACGGCGCCAGCGCCCGGGTCCGGATCTCGATGGCGAGGCGCTCGAGAAACGCCGCGACGGGCATGATTTCCTGCTTGGCGCCCGTCCCGCGAACCCGCACCGCCACCGCACCCGCCTCCACTTCGCGCTGCCCGATGATGGCCATGTACGGCACCTTCTGCACCTCGCCCTCGCGAATCCGGTAGTTGAGCGTCTGGCTCCCGGCGTCGAGCTCGGCGCGGACCCCGGCATCGCGGAGGCGCGTGGTCACTCCGGCGGCCGCCTCCGCCTGCTGATCCGAGATCGGCAGCACCCGCACCTGTTCCGGCGCCAGCCACACCGGAAACGCGCCGGCGAAGTGCTCGATCAGAATCGCCATGAAGCGCTCGAACGAGCCGCTCACCGCCCGGTGAATCACCACCGGGTGATGTTCGTGGTTGTCGTCGCCCACGTACTTGAGATCGAATCGCTTCGGCGCTTCGTAGTCGAGCTGGATGGTGCCGAGCTGCCACTTCCGGCCGATCGAATCCGCCACGTCGAAATCGATCTTGGGGCCATAGAAGGCGCCGTCGCCTGGCTTGAGCTCGTAGGGCATCCCGGTCGCGTCGAGCGCGGCCTTGAGCCCCGCCTCCGCCACGTCCCAGGTCGCGTCCTCGCCGATCCGCACCGGGGGCCGGGTCGCGAACTTGAGGGTTGCGGTGAGCCCGAACGTCTCGTAATAGCGCACGATGAAGTCGGCCAGCCGCTTCACTTCCTCGGCGATCTGGCTTTCCATCAGGAACACGTGACAATCGTCCTGCTGGAATTGCCGCACCCTGGTGAGCCCCGCCAGAGCGCCCGACACCTCGTTCCGATGCAGCACGTCGTAGGTGTTCATCCGGAGCGGCAGCTCGCGGTAGGAGTGCTTCCTGGCCAGGTACATCAAGTAGTGCGACGGGCAGTTCATCGGCTTGAGCGAGAAGTCGTGCTCCCCGCTCTCGCGATCGAGCACCAGGAACATGTTTTCCCGGTACTTGCCCCAGTGCCCGGAGAGCTCCCAGAGTCCCTTGTTGTAGAGCTGGGGGGTCCTGACCTCCTGGTAGGAGTTCCGCTGGAGCTCCCGCAGGTACTCCTGCAGCACGTTCAGCATCGTGGTGCCGCGAGCGGTCCAGAACACCGCCCCGGGCGCGAACGGATGGAACATGAACAGGTCGAGCTCTCTGCCGACCCGGCGGTGATCGCGCTTACGGGCTTCCTCCAGGCGGTGCAGATACCCGTCGAGGTCCTCCTTCTTGAACCAGGCGGTGCCGTAGATCCGCTGCAGCATCTGGCGCTTTTCGTCTCCCCGCCAGTAGGCGCCGGCGGCGGAGAGCAGCTTGAAGTGCTTGAGGTTCCCGGTGCTGGGGAGGTGGGGCCCCCGGCAGAGATCCACGAACGGTCCATTGGTGTAGACCGTGATCGTCTCGTCGGGCCCGAGCTCGCGGATGCGCTCCAGCTTGAGTGGGTCGTCGGCGAACCGGTGATTGGCTTCGGCCCGGTCCACCACCTCGCGCTGGAAGGGGTAGTCCTTCGCCGCGACCGCTCGCATCACCGCTTCGATCTTCTCGAGATCTTCCGGCGTGAAGGGGCGCGGCACCTCGAAATCGTAGTAGAACCCGTCGTCGATCGGGGGGCCGAACCCGATCCCGGCACTGGGGATTACTTCCCGGACGGCGGTGGCCAGCACGTGGGCGGCCGAATGCCGCAATACCTCGAGCGCGGCCTCGTCGCGGTCGGTCAGAATTGCGATCGTCGCATCCTCGTCCAGTGGCCGGGCCAGATCGCGCACCTGCCCGTTCACCCGGATTGCCAGCGCTGCGCGGGCCAGGCCGGGGCCGATCGCCTTGGCCACCTCGAGGCCGGTGGTTCCCCTGGCCACCTCCCGCACGCTTCCGTCGGGCAGCGTGAGCTTGAGCACGCTCACGGCTGAGCCTCGGTTCCCGCCGGGGCCACCACCGCCGGTGTGTGCCGTGCATAGGCGAAGAAGAGCCCCAGACCCGCCAGAATCACCAGCGCGAGCAGCAACAGGCGCCCAATCGGCGCGCGGGCGGGCGGTGCGGGGGTGTTGGCCATCGTCCTCTCTCGGTTCTCGGCGGTGTGCAGGGCTATTAACTTAACCGCATGCAAGTCGCTATTACACGAGGTCTTCGACGTCGCGATGGGGTCTCCCTCGCGCCCTTGACGGTATTCGGTTTCGGCGCCGGACTGGCCGCCGGCTTCCTCTTCGGTGAGTTCTTCGGCGCCGGGGGTCGGCGCCGCCTCCGCCGGGTGATCCGCGCCCTCGGTCGGCAATCCCCCCGGCGCCCCAGTCGTTCCTCCCTGGTGGCCGTGATCCTCGCCGCGCTTGCGGCGGAACCCAGCCTCGCCCGGGAGACCTTCAACCTGCTTCCCGCCGGCCGGGGAGTGCTCGAGCTCCGCGGCTGGGTGGGAAGTCGAGCGGCGCGCGCCCGCGCCTACCGGATTGCCCAGCACGCCGCCGGCATCGAAGAGATCGCCAATCGGGTGCTGGTACGCGGGGAAGACGACGCCAGCCCCTCTGCGCGCCCCGGCCCCGCGCTGGAATCGGCATGACCGCCGAGGCGCCGCTCCCACCCCAGTACGATCCGACCGGGCTCGAATCGGCGCTCTACGAAGAGTGGGAGCGCCGCGGCATCTTCCGGCCCGGTTCCGACGACCCGGAGCATTCGCCCACCGGGGCGCCTGGGCGTCCCTACGTGATCATGATGCCGCCGCCCAACGTCACGGCGCAGCTCCACATGGGGCACGGGCTCAACAATTCGATTCAGGATGTGCTGGTCCGGTTCGAGCGGATGCGGGGCCGCGACGCGCTGTGGCTCCCCGGCACCGACCATGCCGGCATCGCGACGCAGAATGTGGTGGAGAAGCTGGTCGCCCGGGAGGGCAAGACCCGCTTCGATCTGGGCCGGGATGCCTTCGTGCGGCGGGTCTGGTCCTACGTGGGAGAGACCGGGGATGCCATCCTCCAGCAGCTCAGGGCCATCGGCTCGAGCTGTGACTGGGAGCGCAGCTACTTCACCCTGGATGACGATCTCTCCGTCGCGGTGCGGGAGGTCTTCGTTTCCCTGTTCGAGAAGGGTCTGGTGTACCGGGGGAAGTACATCATCAACTGGTGCCCCCGGTGCCTCACGGCGCTCTCCAACGAGGAGGCCGAGAAGGAAGAGACCGAAGGAAAGCTCTGGCACCTTCGCTATCCGCTGGAGGACGGCGGCCACATCACCGTGGCCACGACTCGGCCCGAGACGATTCTGGGCGATACCGCCATCGCGGTCCACCCCGAAGACCCTCGCTACGCCGGCCAGGTCCGGCATTACGCCGTTCTCCCGCTGGTGGGCCGCCGAATCCCGATCGTGGCGGACGAAGCGGTGGACCCGGCCTTTGGTTCCGGCGCGGTCAAAGTGACCCCGGCCCACGACCCCACCGATTTTGAGATCGGACGGCGCCATCACCTCGAACAGCTCGACGTGATGACGCCCGACGCCCGCATGAACGACAACGTCCCCGAGCGGTTCCGCGGCCTCGACCGGTTCGAAGCCCGGAAGCGGGTCGTCGCCGAGTTCGAGGCGCTGGGCCTGCTCGAGAAGGTGGAGAGCCATCGGCACGGCGTGGGACACTGCTATCGCTGCGACACGGTGATCGAGCCCCGGCTCTCCGATCAGTGGTTCGTGAAGATGAAGCCGCTCGCGGAGCCGGCGCTCGCGGCCTATCGGGATGGCCGGATCCGGTTTATTCCGGAGCACCGGGGCGTGGAGTACGCCCAGTGGATGGAAGGCATCCGGGATTGGTGCATCTCCCGTCAGCTCTGGTGGGGTCACCGGATTCCCGTGTGGTACTGCGACGCGCCCGGCTGCGGCAAGACCATCGCGAGCCGCACCGATCTTGCCGCCTGCCCCGCCTGCCGGGGCCCGCTGCGCCAGGACGAGGATGTGCTCGACACCTGGTTTTCCTCCCAGCTGGTGCCCTTCTCCAGCCTGGGCTGGCCGGAGCAGACCGCCGACCTCGCGCGGTTTTACCCCGGGGATACCCTGGTCACCGCGCCGGAAATCCTTTTCTTCTGGGTGGCCCGGATGATCATGGCCGGGCTGGAGTTCATGAAACAGGTCCCGTTCACAACGGTCTATCTCCACGGCACCGTGCGCGACACCCAGCATCGAAAGATGTCGAAGTCGCTGGGCAACGGAATCGACCCGCTCGACGTGGTGCGCCTCTACGGCGCCGACGCGCTCCGCTATACGGTGGTCTCCGGACTCTCAGTCGGGAACGATCTCATTCTCGATCCGGGGGACCTCGAGGCCTCTTTCGCGCCGGGGCGCAATTTCGCCAACAAGCTCTGGAACGTCGGCCGCTTTATCCTCTCGAATCTCGACGGGCCGGTCCGGCCGCTGGCCGGCGAGTACAAGAACGTGATTCGCAAGGGCGAGCTCACCTTGGCCGACCGGTGGATCATTTCCCGCTGCGAGCAGACCGTGCGGGAGGCCACCGCGGCCTACGAGCGATTCCGGCTTAACGACGCGGCGCTTGCTGTGCACCGATTCCTCTGGAGCGACCTCGCCGACTGGTACCTGGAAGTGATCAAGCCCCGCCTGTACGGCGACCAGACCGGGGGAGACGTGGCCCGCGCCGTGGTGACCCAGACCTTCGAGGTCGCGCTCCGGCTCCTCCACCCCGTAATGCCCTTCATCACTGAGACGCTCTGGCGCCGCCTGCCCGGGCGCTCGGTCGAGGAATCCATTTCCGTCGCCCCGTGGCCCGGCAGCGACCGCCGCGCCGGTGACCCGGAGGCCGAGCGGCAGTTCGCCGCGCTGCAAGAGCTGGTCGGCGCGCTCCGATCCATCCGCGCGGAGTACGGTGTCCGCCCCGGCCACACCGTCCGCGCCACGATCGCCCTGCCCGGACCGTTGACCCGCGCGGTGATCCAGGCGGAACGGGCCACCGTCCGAAGCCTCGCCAAGGTCTCCAGCCTGCAGGTGCTTGACCGCCACGCCGACCACGCGGAGGCCACGGCCAACGCCGTGCTCC
>JBGPVQ010000204.1:0-5681 GCA_041491785.1 Gemmatimonadota bacterium
CAGGTTGAATCCGGTGTCCCAGTCGACCGAGGTGGAGAACCCGCCGTTTCGAACCTGGGTGACGGTGATCGAATCGTTGGGGTCCGGGGTGTTGAGATTGGGCGCGCGGAACGACTCGGTTCGGCGGCCGGAGGAATCGCTGTCGAGGATGCGGACCGAATTCCTCCAGTTGAATGAACCGATCCGGAGCGGCGTGTCCAGCGACAGGTTCGAGATTCGCGCGCTTCCAGTGAGGGCGAGCGAGTCCACCGTCCCGTCCGGCCGGGGGATCAGGAGTTTTTCGAGCGGAGTCTTGAAGCTCAGGTCGTTGGTGATGGACAGATTCGGCGACCAGGTGACGCTGGGACCGAAATCGATCGGCTTGGGGCTGACCGTGAGCGACGGTGCGGTCATCGTTCCGCTCCCGTCACTGATGTTCTGGCGCCGGCTTCCCCCGAGGGCCAGGCTTCCCCACGGATACCGCTTGGTGAAGTTGGCCTGGCTGGTGATCTGGGCGGTGGTCACCCGCGGGTCGATCGAATTCTGCGCCACGATCGAAGAATTCGTGATGTAGCGAAGATCGACATTGAGACTGGTCGAGTTGTTGAAGCTCTGGGTGTGGCGCCAGCCGATCGATTTCGAGGTCCCCCCGCGCACCTGGGATTGAACCTGGTAGTCCAGGTTGCCGGTGAGGAACCGGTCGAGAATCCGATACTGTGCTCCAATACCGTATTGGAGGTACCGGTTGGCAAACCAGTCCATCTGCACCTGGGCGTCGAAATAGTCGTTGGGCGCCCAGTAGTATCCAATATTGCTGACGTGCCGGTTGTAGTTATTGGATTGCCGGACGATGTCATTGAAGCCGAATTGCGGTATCAGGATCCCGGAATGGCGCCCCGTCTTGGTGTCCTGGAAAATGAACGGAAGCCAGGCGATGGGTACGTCACGAATGTAAAGGACCACCGGCCGCGCCGTCATCACCGATTTGGAAACCCACTTGATCTCCTTCGCGGTGAAGTGATAGTGGGGGATGGGGAGATCGCAGCTGGTGAGCTCGGCGCCCCCGCCGTACAGCCGGGCCTGGCTCGAATCGATCGCGAGGTGACCGCGGATGAACCAGTTGCCCTGACCCTGATTGAAGTTGGTCAGCGCGTCCCGCACCACACCCCGATCGTTGCAGGTATCGAACCGCGCCGTGGCGCCGATGAGAACCTGGCCTCCCTGAAAGAGGTGCGGCTCTCCGTTCGCCTCCACCTCGCAGTCCCCTTCCCGATATTGAATCGTCGCGGCTTCGAGCACCGACCCGGCCCGGTCGGTCATCGCGTTCCCCCGGAGATCCACTACCCGATCCACCGCGCGAACGGTCGCGGAGTCGGCCCGGTACCGGGTGGCCTCGTACCCCTCGAGGTCGAGCAGCTGGGAGACGATCGAATCGGGGGGAGCAAATTGGAGTCGGGGCGCCGAGGGTAGCCCGAGACGCCGGGCGCTCGCCGAATCGAGCTGCCGGCCACCCACTTGCCGGCTGGTGTCGCCCCGGGCGCCGCCGGACAGGACGGGAATGCCCGAGGGCGGCCGGGGTGGCGGCACCGGCTGCTGGGCACGGGCCGGGGTCGCCGCCCAGCAGAACAGGAGGAGTGCGGCGCCGGCCGCGCCGGCCGCTTCCGCCTTCTTCCGGCGGCGCTGCACCAGCCAGACCCCGGCCACGCCGATCTCGTAGAGCAGCAGGAGCGGAACGGTCAGCATGAACATGGAGAAGACGTCCGTCCCCGGCGAGAGCACGGCGCCCAGGACGAAGCTGCCGACGATGGCGTAGGGTCGGATCCGGTTGAGCATCGGCGTCGCGACGATGCCCAAGGCGGCCAGGATGATCATGAGGAGCGGCAGCTCGAAGGACAGGCCCAGCGCCAGCACCAGCTGCATCACGAACGAGAAATAGGCGTCGAACGTGATCATTGTGTTGAAGGAACCGGGCTGAAAGCTGAGCAGGACTTGGAGGGCCCGCGGCACGACGAAGATGAAGGAAAGGGACGCCCCGCCGAGAAACAACAGCAGCCCGGCAAACAAGGCGGGCACCAGCGTCTTCTTTTCGCGCTCATAGAGCGCCGGAGAGAGGAAGGCCCAGAGTTGCCAGAGTAGAATCGGCGACGCCAGCACCAGGCCGACGACAAACCCCATTTTGAGGACGATCATCAGCGGCTCAGTCGGGGACAGGACCGTGAGCTGACCGTTGGGAATGAGCGGGGCGATCGGCTTCTTCAGCTCATCGACCAGCCGGAACCGATCCACCAGCCAGAGCCCGAGCGCAAAGCACCCGACGATCGCGAGCAGGCTCCGCAGGAGGCGCGTGCGGAGCTCCTCGAGATGGTCGAGGAACGGCATTTCGCCGGCGGAACGCGCCATGGGGGATCCGGGGCCGCCGCTAAGGGCGGAGGTTTTTCAGGCGGTCTCGGACGATATCGGCATCGTCGGAGCGGGGATACTCTTTGAGGACGCGATCGTAGTAGTTCCGAGCCGCCGGGACGTTGCCGCGGGCCTCCTCGAGGCGCCCCAACTTGTACAGCGCGGTGGGAGCCCGAGCCGACCGGGGAAACCGGCTTACTACCTGATCGTAGTACGCGACGGCGGAGTCCGGGGCCGCCACGGCGAAGGTCTCCCCGATGTAATAGATCGCGTCCGGTACCTGTGCGTGGGTCGGATAGCTCCTCAGAAACTCCTGGAAGCTCCCTCGCGCGGTGACCAGGCTGCCGCGAAACACCAACTGGACCGCCCCCTGATACATCTGGTCGGCGGACGCACTGGGCGGAGCGGCGGGGGGCGCGACCGGCGAGCGCGCGGCGGTATCCGCCGGCGCCGGGATCCGGGGAGTGCCGGCGGCCGCCGACTGCTCGGCCCGCTGATCGAGCTGGCCCTTGAGCTCCGAAAGCCGGCGCTGACTCTGCCCGGTGAGCTCCTGCACCTGCAGCAGCTGCCGCTGCACCTCGGTCATGTCCGCACCGAGGCGCACCTCCAGCGTCCGGAGCGCCTCGCGACCGGCGGTGAGCGAATCGAGAATCTGGCGTTGCAGTCCGATCACGGCGGCGAGCGCGGCGGCCCGGGCCGAATCGCGGCGCGCCGTTTCCACCCTCAGCGTCTGCACGGTGCCTTCCAGCAGGCGCACTTGGCCCTTGGTGGCGCACCCGGCTGCGAGACCGAGGATGGCGAGCGGGCCGAGCGCGCGGCGGCTCACTTGGGCGGCACCAGCCGGTCGCCGCCAGCAATGAGCTCGAACTCGTCCCGCCGATTCTTGGCCCACGCGGCCTCGTTGCTGCCCGGGTCGACCGGACGCTCTTCGCCGAACGACGTGACGTCGATGCGCGAGCCGTCCACACCTTGCGCCATCAGGTAATTCTTGGCGGCGAGGGCCCGCTTGTTTCCCAGCACCAGGTTGTACTCGTCGGAGCCGCGCTCGTCGGCGTGGCCGCTGATCCGGATGCGCAGCGCGGGGTTGGCCTTGAGAATCGCGGCCTTGCGGTCGAGAATCGGTCGATCTTCCGGCTTGATGGCGTCCTGGTCGTACTCGAAATGAATCACATTGCCCAGATCGGCCAGCAGCGCGGCGCGCGAGGCATCGGCTCCCCCCGGAGAGCCCCCCGATCCCGGGTTCCCCGGCGGCGTGCCGGGCCGGGAGGGCGGCGCCATGGCCGAGTCGCGGGGGAGCGGGGCCACTTCGGGGGTCGCCTTCTTCCCGCAACCCGCCGCCGCGATGGCCAGCACGGCGCACGGCACGAATCCCAGGCGTCTATGCATCGTTCCACTCCGCGTGATCGTGAGTCATTGCCGCAGCCGTCCCAGCGAACGGGACCAGGCGGGTAGCCGCGCTGTGTTCGGGGTCATGATCTGGCGCACCCGGCCTGTTTCGGTGTCCACCACGAACACTTGGCGCCGTCCGCTGCGATCGGAGACGAACGCGATGTGACGGCCGTCGGGAGCCCAGCTCGGATCCTGGTTGCGCCCGAGCGAGGTCAACTGCTTGAGGCTCCGCGCCGCCAGCGCGAAGGTCCAGATCTGTGGGGCGCCGCCCACCTCACGGTGAAAGGCAATCGTCGCACCATCGGGCGACCAGTCGGGCGCGTTCGAATTTCCGGTGGACCCGAAATCGAACGGCACCAGCAGCTCCTGATCGGTGCCGTCAGCGCCCATCGCGTAGATCTGCTGGCCGCCGGCGCGCGTCGAGACGAACACGATGCGTCTTCCGTCCGGAGAATAGGCGGGCGAGAAGTTTTCTGCAAACCGTCCGCCGGTGAGTCGCTCGACGCAGCAGAGGTCCTGCACGTTGAGCGCGTACAGTGCCACGCCCTGCTCCGCCATCCGGGCGAAAACCAGGCTCCGTCCATCGGGGGAAAAGGCCGGCGTAATGTTCTGGGTGCCGCCGGTGGTGGGGAGCGTGGTGCGGGTAGCCGTGGCCAGGACCTGGACGACGATGGGGCGGGAGCCATCGCGGGAAAACTGGGTGTAGGCGATCCGGCTCCCATCGGGCGACCAGGCCGGCGATACCACCTGGACCCCGGCCGGGGTCACCGGCGCCAGCCCCGCCCCGTCGGCGTCGACCCGCCAGATTCGCTTGTCCTCGTCGTTGAGGACCAGCATCTTCGTCGCGGCGATGCCGGCCTGCCCGGTGGCCAGGCGGACGATCTCGTCCGCGAGGCGGTGGACGCCCAGGCGCCCCTCACCGACACCGCTCCGGTCCATCGGGAGGGAGAACTCGGTCCGCAGCCGCTCCGCGGCGAGGTCGTACAACCGCGCGATGACCTCGCCATTCGGCGCCGGCACCAGCTCGACCGCCAGCGCCGCGCCCAGCGTGCGGTAGAACGCGTAATTCACCGGTGCGCCGCCCCGGCCGGTGCCATCGGTTCCCGACGGTTGGGCGAGGGCGATGACCTCGAAGCGGTCGCTGTAGTCGAGGTCTCGCGCCACGATGGCGTGGACCGAGTCGAGCCCCGGCGCCGGGAGCACCACCAGGCCGGGGCGAATGCCGGGCTGGTAGGTGATCCCGACCCGAACGGTATCCTGCCCCGCGAGCGGTGGGGCAAGAACCCACAAGGCCAGGATTCCCAGCATCGACCGCTTCACGGGAGCTGCCTGGGGGTGAAGGAAAAGCTGATTTGCAGGTAGTCGGCGGGATATCCCGCCGGCAGCGCGCCGAACGCCTTGGCCGCCGCGGCCGCCTCCACCGCCCCCTGCGCTTCGAGATCGAAGGAATAGCTCCGCGAGGTGGAGAGGAGTCTGATGTCACGCACCGTCCCGTCCCGCAGAATCACGAACCCGACCTCCGCCGTCAGGGCGGAGTTTCCCTCGGGCCGGTTCCACCGCCGGTAGATCTGCGTCACCAGGTTCCTGAGGTATTCGGGATAGGGAAACTGCTTGCCTTGGAGATTGACATTGGCGATATCGCTTCCGCCGGTGGGCGTCTCGTGGGGGAGCGGCACCGCCGGGCCGGCGGTGCGGGCGGCCGGTTTGAGTGGAGCCTTCGCCGAGGCCGCTGGTTTTCGGGTGACCTGGGGTACCGGCTTGGGCGCAGCCTTCGGCGCAGATTTGGCGGGCGCTTCGGGCGCGGGACGGGACATTCCCGAGACCGGCGCCGCCGCCACCAGCTGCACCGCGTAGGTAGGTGGCAGCAACCGGGGGGCCGGGCGGACGGAGACGAGCAGGGCCGCGACCCCCAG
>JBGPVQ010000205.1:0-5649 GCA_041491785.1 Gemmatimonadota bacterium
CTGGATAGGGATCTCCTCGGTCGCCCTCCGCGGCACAGCGTCCGGGTCATTGCCCAAGCCCGCCTTCAGCGGGTATTGGAGGCGGCGGCGCGGGTCGAGGTGCGGATCCACCCGGGCGGAGCGCCACGCCGCAGGGGCGTTGTGGCGCTGCCCGGAGCCGGCCCGGAAGCGGTGCATGATCTGCGCGTGGCGATCCGGCGCCTGCGGGGCTGGCTGCGGGCCTTCGGGCCGTTCCTGGCGGACACCGTCAGTCGCGGCCCCGAACGCCGGCTGCGGCGGCTATCGCACCTGACCGGACGTGTGCGCGATCTGGAGGTGCAGCGCCTCTGGCTGACCGAGGGCCTCCCCGGTCGCTCTCGGCAAGCAAAAGAGGGAGCGCGCTGGCTCGCCGGGTGCCTCACCCCGGAACTGGCACGATCGCGGCGCGCACTCGCGGCGGGCCTCGCGGCGGAGCTGCCTCGGGCAGGCCGCAAACTCGCTCAGCAGCTCAACCATTACTACCAGGTCGACGACCGGGTGATGGCCTCCGCGATGGCCCGGGCGCTTCGGGAGTGTCTCGAGGTGCTGCCCCGCACGCTCGAGCGCGTCAAGCGCCCGCAGCAGGTCGCGGCGGCACATGCCGCGCGGATCGCAATCAAGCACGTCCGGTACTTGCTCGAGGCCTTCGGCCAGTCCTCCCGACTCGCCGCCGGCGCGGTGCGACATCTGGCCCTGCTGCAGCAGCACTTTGGTGAGCTCCACGATGCGCAGGTACTGGCGCTTCGCCTATCCAAGGAGACCGGTCGCTCGACACCCATCGCCGCGGCCAGGCGGCAGCCGGCGCGCCGGGCCGTGCAGCTGCTCCGTGCCGCCCTGCAGCGCCACGTCCAGATGGCGTTTCGGGAAGTCCTCCGGGCCAGCCGCTCACCCGCCACGGCCACAACCATCACCCGGGTTGCCACGCTTATCCGCCGGTTGGAGCAGCAGGGTGCACGCCAGGTGGTGCCCGGCAAGCCCTTGTGAAAGCCGGGGTTGCGCCATGGACCGGATCGGGTTCGATTGCGTTGTCCATCTCAACTCCGGAGCCGCTCGTGTCCTCCGCCCGGCCGGGCCGATCAACCCGGCATCGGCACCTCGTGACCCAGTTGCGACTGGCACCCCGGTTCGCCGTGTTGCTGGCGGCCGGCTGCGCGCGCGCCGTGAATCTTCTTGACGCTGGCGACCCGCGCTTCGAAGGACGCTACGCCGTCGCACCCGGAACCGAGTCCCACCCGACGGCTCCGCTCCGCCTCGTCACCTTCAACATCAAGCTGGCCCGGGAGATCGGCCGCGCCATCGAGGTCCTCCAGGGGGAGAATCTCCGGGGCGCGGACATTATCACGCTTCAGGAAATGGACGCCGAGGGCACCGACCGGATCGCCCGGGCCCTCGGGCTCAATTACGTGTATTTCCCCGCTGCGATCCACCCGACCGACCGCAAGTACTTCGGCCCGGCCGTGCTCAGCCGGTGGCCCATCGAGACGGGCGCGAAGCTGCTGCTGCCGCATCAGGGAAGGGTCCGGCATCAGCGGCGGACCGCTACCGCGGCGACCCTCCTGGTGCACGGCCTTCCGATACGGGTCTACGCCGTGCACCTGGAGACCCAGACCCGGATTTCCGAAGGCGACCGTGCCGACCAGGTGCGCATGGTGCTCGAGGACGCGACCCGATTTCCCGGGCCGGTGGTGATCGCGGGGGACTTCAATAGCGGCACGATCGGCGCCTTCCTCGAACAGCACGGCTTCACCTGGACGACGGCGAGGGTCGGCCCGACCGTGGCCTTCTTCTCCTGGGATCACATCTTCGTGCGAGGACTGGTTCCGGCGGGCGCGGGAGCGGCCGGGGTGGTGCGGAAGGTGCTCGGTGCGAGCGATCACCATCCAGTCTGGGCAGTGGTCGTTCCAACGGCGGCGGCTGTGGCGGCCGCCTCGGGGACCGCGGCTCCCTGATCGCTCAAGCCCGCTTCCTTCGCGCTTAACGTATCCTTCCTGGCAGCCCCATCAATCTGGTAGCCGATGCCCAGGTCTCGGCGCGCTTTCCCCCTTGTCGCACTCGGCTGTGGCCTGCTGGCTGCGGCTTCCGCGGCTCCCGGCCTCTCCGCCCAGGACTCGCTGCCACCCTGGTCGGGCGGCATGACGGCGTCCCTGGGGCAGCCGTCCCGCGTCAGGCTATACACCGGCGGGACCTTCGGGCTGGACTGGCGGCGGGGGTATTCCGCCGGTCCCGCCTTGTACGGCGCTTTCGGCGTGACGCGGGACCTGAAGAGTCCCGACGTGGGTGTACTGGCCGCCTCCGCTGAGGCCTATGGGGGGCTGCGCTCCTCCGAGCCCGACGGGGGGGTCCGAGTCCTCCTCCAGATCCCCCTGCTGCGACTTTCCGTGGGCGGCGACTACAACATCCGCGACGCCCGTCTGGGATTTGCGTTGGGTGTCACCCTGCCGGTTCGGCGCGGCGGAGTCTTCCAGGGAGGCAGCCTGCTCCGCTTGGAGTGGGGCGCCGCCCCGCTGTCCGCCCTCCGGACCTCGGTGGTGATCCCGCTCGGCCAGCCGACGGCCGGCCAGACCCGCCCGAAACGGGACCGGGTGGACGTCGCCCTGCGGGATGCGAGGCCGACACCGCCTCCAACGGAAGCGCGGGGAATCGATGCCGCGCTCGCGAGCGTTCGGGTCGCGGCCGAGCGACTGCAGCACCTGGTCGTGCCCTATCTCGACCGGCCCGGGACCGACCCTCGGACCGCGCTGGCTCCCCTGATCGCTGAGCTCCGCGCTCCGGCACCGCTTGCCGGGGTCACCGGCCCGGGGCTCGCGGTCGATGGCGTGGTGCGGGCCTATCACGCCGAGCTGATCCGCGCCTTCTCCATCGCCGCCTCAGGGCAGGCGCTGCCGCCGGGCGCCACCACCGAGCCGGGCGCGCTGGCCGCCGAGGTGGCCCGGAAGATCCTCCGCGACCATCTCCTCTACCCCTACGATCGCCTGCTGGGGCAATGGAAGTCGAAGACCACCCTGGCCGCGTTCGCGGCCCATGCCCGGGGCAACTTTGCCCGCAACGTGGTGTCCCTCACGTCGCTCCCGCCCGAGCGCGAGGCGGCGCTGCTCTACGTCTTCGAACAGCTTCTGGAGACGGTCCAGAGCTTGGAGCGCGAGGAGCTCCGCCGCTGGGGTGACAACCGGGTGGTCTGGCTCCCGCTCCAGCTCGGGCTCCGTCCCGAGGACCACGATACCCAGGCCGAGCTCGATGCCATCGTCGAGGCGGTGGTCGGGGCGCGATTCACCGACGGGAATCGCGTGTGGTACATCGTCAACCAGCAGTTCCAGGCCGAGGTGATCCGCTCGATCCGGCAGGCGGAGGAGTACCACGTTCTCTGGATCCACGACTTCAGCGGCCGGAACGACGCAGGCAACCCGGACGCGTTCTCCCTCCGGTACGTGGTGGACGCCTACTTCCGGGCTCTGACCCAGCGAATCCGCGAGTACGACCAGCGGCGCCGCCTGCCGGTGTACATGATTTTCCTCGATGAGCATTACTACGAACAGAATCGTGGACGGCTCTGGCTCGATCTGCTGGAGCGCCCGCTCGGGCAGGCTCCCCATCTGCCCCGGGGGTTCGAGGATTTCGCCGCCAGAATCGGGGCGCTCCAGCAGGAGTTGCGCGACGCGATCGCGAGCTCCCGCCTGCTGCAGGCCGAGGGCCGGCAGTACGGTCCGGAATGGCTCCGAAACCAGGTGAAGGTGCACGTGAGCGTCACCAATCCGGCCGACCCGTCGTTCTGGAGCCGCCAGATCGTTCCGCTCCTGGGCATGCCCGACAACCTCATGCGCGATCATCGGAAGATCGTGTTCTACGACATCTCCGAGGACGATCCCTATCGGGGGCTCGCGATCTACACCGGAATGGGAATCGGCGAGCATTATGTCGGGGGCACCTGGGAGGACCGCGCGCTCATGGTGCAGGGACCCGCCGTCCTCTCGCTCAAGGCGCAAGCACGCGGGTTGTTGGAGAGCCAGGGCCTGACCGGGGACCGGGTGCCGTATCCGCTGCGCCCCCGGCCGACCGGGGCGAGCTATGCGCCCGCGGTGGAACGGGAAATTGTCCGGCGGCACGAAACCGGCGGCCGCGACCAGCGCGCGGTTGAGCTGCACAACGGCACTGGTTTCCGGGACAAGCAGGCGAGCGTGGCGAAGGCGGTGCTCTACAGCCTCATGCCCCCCGGTTCGGTGGTGAAGGTGCCCGACGCGCTCTGGGGCAGCGCGTTGTACGCCTCCCTTCTCGCCGGGAGCGCCCTGCGGGGCTGCCGGGTGCTCTTCGTGGCTCCCTCGCTCAAGGCGGCGCCCAGCTCGGGGTGGCCATCGATGGGCGTCGCCCACGACCTCTTCGCGCGCCTCATCGTGCTGCAGCAGGAATTCGGCCCGGAGCTGGAGGCGGCCGGAGGGATGCTCAAGACCGGGATCTACAATCCCGGCCTCGGCGTCCAGGACATCTCCGCACGGTTCGCGGCGGCGTACCAGAACGGTCGTCGGACGCCCTTCCTGCGCCGGCTGTTCCCCATCGATCGCTCGGTGGACACGCTGCTCGCCCACGCGGGCGACCTGCTGCCACCCCGCCCCAAGGCGTCCGGTCCCCTGCCGACGGCACCGCTGATGCCCAAGCTCCACCTCAAGGCGAACTTCTTCGCCTCCCGGGAGGGATGGGACAGCTTGGTGGCCCGGCCGGAAATGGCGCCGCTGCTGCAGGCCTACATCGCGCAGCTGCTCCACGCCGATCCTCAGGAATTCGACGTCAGAGTCGCGGCGGAAGCGCTGGCCCAGGCGAGCGACCACCTGGAATCAAGCTACCGCGCGTACCTGGCGCCCGAGAAGCGGGAGCGGGTGATGTACTACCTCATGATCGGCTCGGCCAACGAAGACTACCGGTCGATGCTGATGGACGGCGAGGCCTCGGTGTTGCTGTCGGGGTGGTCGGGAGTGGTGGGCCTGATCGATTTCAGTTTGATCGCCAGCCTGAGCGTCTGGATCGACGATCTCGAAATGCTCGATGCCTTGCTCCCTCCGCCGAGCGACTTTCAGCGGAGCCTGGCGCGCCGGCTGCGGTACGCCCTCTAAGCCCCCTAGAAGGCCGGCGCGAAGCTCACCCCCCAGCGAAAACCGATTGCGCCGTCGGGGCGATCGTCCTGTGCCAGCGACGGCCGGCTCACCCAGAACGGCAGATCGAGCCGGGTCACGAATCGTGTCTGCCCCACCCGGTGGCTGACCCGCACACCGACGCCGGCGTCTCCCACCGCCCGGACCCGGCCCGCGCCGGGGTCGAGGTCACCGCGCGCGAGCGCAGCGTCGCCGAACGCCGCGAGGGCGATCCGATTGAAGAGCCCTGCCGTGGGGTGTCGCGTCAGCGTGTACTCCAGCTCAACCGTCGCTCCTAGCGCCCGATCGCCGCTCAGCCGAGGATCGAGGCCGCGTACGCCGGCGCCCCCGGGAGACTGGTAAAAGAAACCGGATCCCGCGAGAAGGGATCCCCTGGAGCGAAGGAACGGACTGTCGAACCGCCGGTAGGGATCGGCGCCGGCCAGATAGACGCGACGCTGTCGGGGAACCGAGTCGGCCGACAGCGTGGCGCCGGCGTACACTCGCGCGCCGA
>JBGPVQ010000206.1:0-5644 GCA_041491785.1 Gemmatimonadota bacterium
GTGGGTGAGGCCGGCGAGCTTGCGCCGCAGGTTGCCCACGTGCACGTCGACCACGTTGCTCTCCGGATCGAAATGCATGTCCCACACCTTCTCGAGTAGCGCGGTTCGGCGCACTACCTCTTCCGAGTGGAGCAGGAAGTACTCGAGGAGCTGGAACTCCTTGGCCGTCAGATCCAGGCGCTGGTCACGGACGGTGGCGAGGTGGCGGAGCCGGTCGAGCGTGATATCGCCGAAGCGGAGAATCTCCATCCGTTCGGCCCCGCCGCGCCGCGACAGCGCCCGCATCCGGGCCAGGAGCTCTTCGAAGCGGAAGGGCTTGGCCAGGTAGTCGTCGGCGCCGGCATCGAGTCCGCGCACCACGTCCTCCACGGCGTCGCGCGACGTGAGCATCAGAATCGGGGCCTTCCTCCCCTCCCGCCTGAGCTCCATGGCTACCTGGAATCCGTTCTTCTTCGGCAACATCACATCGAGCAGGATCACGTCATAGTCGTAGACGTGCGCCAGCATCGTGGCCTCCTCGCCATCGGGCGCCACGTCCACGACGTAGCCTTCCTCGACGAGGCCCTGCTCAATGAACCCGGCGACCTTCCGGTCGTCCTCCACGACGAGAACTTTCATGCCGGGTACGCTACGGGGTGTTGAATAAACCTCTCCCGAAGATATTCTGAAGTTTTGTTCATGAATCTGGACCCCCAGCAGGAAGCCGGAGCTGCAGAATGGCCCCGGGCCCGGCGTGGGGCTCGACGACCAGATCTCCACCGAGGAGGCGGGCCAGCCGGCGCGAGAGCGGCAGACCGAGACCGTGCCCCAGCCGCTCCTCCCCCGCCGTGGTGTAATAAACGTCGAAGATGCGCTCGGCGTCCTCCACGGCGATGCCCGGCCCCTCATCCACGACCCGGAAGATCACCGTCTCTCCATCGGCATCGACCCGCAGCGTCACCGTCCGAGTGGAGGGGGTGTGCCGGACCGCGTTCCCCAGCAGGTTTACCAGGATCTGCTCCACCCGGTGGCGGTCGGTGTGGCTGAGAATACTCTCGCGGGAAATCTGCGCCGTCAGCTGAACGCCCCGCTCGGTAGCCGCCGGGGTTACCCGTTGGATCGCACCACGCACCACCGCCCCACAGTCCACCAGTTGGAACACCGGCTGGAGCCGGTCCTCGTCCAGTCGGCTCAGGTCGAGGAGGTCGCTGATCAAGGACACCGCCTGTTCGGCCGAATCGAGGATTTCATAGGCCGCCCGCGGAACCTCGGCGGGGTCCTTCCTCCGCACCAGCAGCTCGGCCCACCCGTACACGGCAGCCAGGGCGTTCCGCAGCTCGTGGTTCACCATGGCAAAGAAGCGCTCCCGGGAGCGCTGCAGATGCTGGACCTCCTCGAGCAGCCGGCCTTGTTCGGTGTGGAGGCGGGAATTTTCCACGGCGGAGGCGATTGCCAGAGTCAGGAGCCCGGCGATGTGCTCATCTTCCTTGCTGAACTCCGGGGCCCCGATCTTCTCGGCCAGGTAGAGCTCCCCGATGACGCCGTGCAGCCCTGCGATGGGGACTCCCAGGAAGGACCGCATCGGGGGATGATTGGGGGGAAAGCCCGCCGCCGAGGGGTGAGTACTCAGGTCGGCCAGTCGAATCGCCCGGCCCCCCTTGATCAGGAGGCCGAGGACCCCCCGCCCGATCGGGGGCGCCCCGATCCGCTCTCGCTCCCCCGGCGCGAGTCCCGAGACGGTGAAACTCGCCAGACTCACTCGGTCGGCGGCGAGCAGGCCGACCGCGGCGTACCGCGCGCCGATGATGTCGGCCGCGAGATCGGTGGCGCGCTGGAGGACCGCCTCGTGGGCCGTCTCGGAGATCAGGCCGGGGAATTCCTGAACCAGCCGTTCGAGGCGCGCCTGGGAGGTCGGGAGTTCGTTCTTCATCGGCCCATTCTAGTGCTTCGCCGCGCCTCACGGCAGGTTCATCACGATTTCACCCTCCGACCGTTATCCCTTTGTCCGACCATTGTCTCTGGAATTGGACCGACAATGCGGATCAAGCGAATTCTCGCGGCCACCGACGGCTCCACCCAGGGTGAGCATGGCGTGGCGTTGGCGCAGGCGCTCTCCCGGGAAGCCGGCCAAAAGGTCGAGGTGCTCGCGGTCGAGACCGGGGGTCTCCCGCTCCCAGGAGTAGAGATTGTTCATCGGGCGGAGGCTTGGGGCGCCGACCTGGTCGTCCTCGGGCGGGCCGAGCCGCCGGCGTCTCCCGCGGTATCGCGGGGGTCGACCGCGGATGCCGTGGTGCGGCGGAGCAAGGGGCCGTCGCTGCTGGTTCCCCGATCGGCCAAGAAGAAGATCCTCCGAGTCATGTTGGCGCTGGATGGCACCCAGCGGGGCATGGGCGTGCTCGGCGGCGCCATGCCGCTGGTGGCCCTGACCGGCGCACAGGTGAAGGCCATCCTGGTCCTACCGGACTTGAGCGTCTGCTTCCCGGACTCCGACGGCCGGAAGCACCCGGCCCGATCGCTGGTGGAGGAGGCGCTGGAACGGGTTCCCGACCTCGGCGGGCGGAGGATTCTGGAGGTCCGCCATGGCGATCCGGTGCGGGAAATCGTGGATGCCATGCGGTCCTGCGGAGCAGACCTGCTGGTCATCGGTGTTCGACGCGGAGGTCCGACCGGGGAGATGGGCTCCGGGCACGTCGGCCAGGACTTGCTCCAGACGGTTCCCGGCGCGATCCTGACAGTACCCATCTAGTCGGGAGCGCTCGTGACCGAGCTCGAAACCGCCGTTCGGCTGGCGGTGGCGGGGTTGTCGGGTATGGCCGTGGGCGTCGAACGGGAGTGGTCCGGCCACGCCACCGGGCCCCAGGCCCGATTCGCCGGCGTCCGGACGTTTCTGTTGCTGGGCACCCTCGGTGGGGTGGCGGGCTGGCTGCTGGATTCCGCCGGGGCCCTCGCCGCCGCGGCGCTCCTCGCCGGCGCCGCCGGCCTGATCGTGGCGGCCTATCTCACCGCTGCCCGGCGGGCCCCCGAGGCGATCGACGGCACCACCGAAACTGCCGCGCTGCTCGTGCTGGCCATCGGCACGCTCGCCGGGCTGGGATCCCTTCGCGTGGCCAGTGGGGCGGCGGCGGTCGCGGTCCTCGCCCTTGGCGAGAAGCAGATCATTCGCGACTTCGTGAGTCGCATCGGCCAGAAGGAAATGCGGGCCGCGCTCCAGTTCGCGGTGCTCGCGCTGGTGGTGCTCCCGCTCCTCCCGGTGGGCCCGATCGGCCCCTTCGGCGGCATCCGGCCCCGCGACCTCTGGGCGGTGGTCCTGCTCTTTTCCGGCCTCAATTTCGCCGGTTACATCGCGCGGCGGGTCCTGGGCGACACCGGTGGGTACCAGGCCATGGGGGCGTTGGGCGGGTTAGTGTCATCGACCGCCGTCACGCTGTCGTTCTCCCGGCAGAGCCGGGCCGAGCCGGCCAATTCGAACGCCCTGGCGGTCGGTACGGTGGCCGCGTGCACCGTGCTGATCCCGCGGATCCTCGGGTTCACTCTGATCCTGAACGCGGCCCTGTTGCCTTCGGCCGCGCTCGCCCTGGCCCCGGTGTTTGCCGCCGGTGCCCTGCTCATTGTCATAGGTCGGCGCCACCTGGCCGGCGGTACGCCCGAGGCCGCCGCCCCGCCCCACCAGAACCCGCTGCGCCTCTGGTCCGCAATCAGGATGGCGGTGGCTTTTCAGATCATCCTCTCGGTGCTCAGCCTCCTGGGCGAGAGCCCGGGTGAGCGCGGAGTGTTCCTCTCGGCGGGGATCGCCGGGCTCACCGATATGGATGCGCTCACCTTCGGCATGAACAAGATCGCCGGGGACTCGAGCCTCATTTCCGTTGCCGCACGGGCGCTGACCATTGGCGTCGTCGTCAATACCGTGTTCAAGACCGGTCTGGCCGCGGTGCTCGGCTCCCCCGCCTATCGCCGGATGGCGGTGCCCGGCCTGCTCGCGCTCGCGGCCGCGGGAGCGCTCGGGTTCTGGCTGATTACCTGGGTGTCCCTCCGAATGTGATTCCCGACGGATTCATCCCTCCTTCATAGCGCACCTCGCATCTTTGACCGCTTGGTCGAGAGCGGGAAGCATTCCCGGAGGAGGGCTCGATGTTCAACCTGATCGTTACCCCGGTCGATGGATCCCGTTTCGCGGAGGCGGCCCTGCCGATGGCAGCCTGGCTCGCAGCGCGCGCGCGCGGCCGGCTGGAACTGGTGATGGCGCACCAGCCGGTCGCCGCGGTGGTGGGGATGGGGGAGTTGGCCTTCCCGCCGGAGGGGCTGGAGGACGATCTGCGGGTCAAGGAGCGCTCCTACCTCGAAGAGATGTCCGCCGCGCTCGGGCAGGTGGGGGACGGACCGGTGCGGTTCATCGATGAAGACGGTCCGGCCGGCGAGGTGGTCTGCGAAGCTGTCTCCCGTCTAGGGGCGGATCTGGTGGTCATGGCGACCCATGGCCGTGGCGCGATCGGCCGCCTCTGGCTCGGAAGCGTCGCCGACTACGTCGTGCGGCATCTGGAGATCCCGATTCTCCTGGTGCACCCCGATCGCGATCGCTCGCGTCCCCGCTACCAAGCGATGCGCGGAATTCTGGTCGCCCTCGATCTTTCCGCCCGGTCGGAGGCGATTCTCGATCCGGTGGTCGCGCTCGCCCAGGTCACCCAGGCCCACATTACGCTCATCCATACCGTCGAGCCGTTCTATAGCGTGGTGGAACCTGGACTGCTCTATCCGGTCGCCGCGGACGTGGCCCTGGCCGAGCTCCGGACCGCCGAGGCCCAGCGCAGCCTCGATGTAACGGCGGACCGGCTGCGGACCCGAGGGGTGGGCGTCTCGACCCGAGTGGTTCCCGGAGCCAATGCGGCTTCCGGGATCCTGGATGCGCTGGCCGAGGCGCGCTACGACCTGGTGGCGCTGACCACCCACGGCGCCGGTGGAGCCCGGCGGCTGCTGCTGGGGAGCGTGGCGGACAAGGTCATTCGCGGCGCCGCCAAGCCGGTGCTGGTGCTCCGGCCCGGGAGTCCGGACTAGATCCGTCCTCCGGCGAGGGCTCGGTTCAGGTCGGTGAGCGACACCACACCGATCAACCGGCCCTCCTCCTCGACAAAGAGGCGGTGGACTTCGGCGTATTCCATCGCGAGCGCGGCCTCCCGGAGCTCGGTATGGGGGCCGGTCGTGAGCGCTGGAGAAGTCATGATGTCCTTGACCGTGGTGGCGTCGAGGTCGGCGCCTTCGGCTTCGGCCTGGAGAATGTCGGACGAAGTGACCACTCCGACCATCCGGCGTTTTCCGTCCACCACCGGAGCGCCGGAGACATGCTGGCTCGCCAGGAGGGCAATCGCCTCGCGCAGGGGGGTCTCTCGAGGCAACAGCAACAGGTGTCGAGTCATCACTTCCGCGACGGTGAGCATGACTCTCTCCGATGAGCGATGCCCCGAAGCTACGTCTCGCACTATGAAGGCCGGTTGAATCGGGCCTGAAGCAGCCTCGCCGCCGACCGCGCCTCCAACATCTCACGCCGACTTCACGGTGCATTCAAGGCAGGTTGGTTATGTTGGTCGCGCCCTCATGGGGGGCGACCGCATCGAAGCCTCGGCGCGAGGCAAGGAGGGGGTTATGAAACTGATGAAGGTGGATCCCACGCTCA
>JBGPVQ010000207.1:0-5627 GCA_041491785.1 Gemmatimonadota bacterium
ACCGCGGATCGGGTGCGGAGTACGATTCGGGGTGACAAGCCGGCGGCGTAACTTCGAGGGAGTCAGGGAGGCAGGGAGCCACCGCGCTGGGACTGCTCGCCTCCCTGACTCGCTTTGCTACGGCGGCGTCGAGCTGTGCAGGTGCACGATCCTCCATCCTGCGCCATCGGTCCGCGGGGTAAGCAACACCGTCGCTCTGCCTGCCCGCGCCACTCCGTCCTTCATCGACAGCCAGCGGTACTCCAAGTAGACCCAGACGAGGCTCTGCCGCACTTCGAGCCGGCTCGTGGTTATTGCGACCTCGCCGCCGGGTCCGACTCCGGCGAAGCGAGGGGGCTGGTCCCGCAGCACGCCATTCGCCACGACGGTGGCGTCGGGGGCCCACAGCGTGTCCGCGGTGCTGAGCAACTGGCTGTCGGCTTGCAGCGCTGCCGCGATGACCGCGCTGACCGGCTCTTCGACCGCTCCCGGAGAGAGCACCAGGGTCGGCGTCGGGTGCGCGCCGGCGCAACTTGCCCCGAGGGCGAGGAGCGCCGGCCTAACCCGCGTCCAGGACATCGAGCACCCCCCAGATGAGCAAGGGCAGCATGATCTCGTGGTGGCCGGTGAGCTGGATTCCGGTGCCGCCGCCCCGGGTCGGCCGCTGCACCACGTTCATCCGGGGGCGATAGTGCCGGAGCATGTCGAAATCGGCCGCCAGGAATTCGGTGGGCCGCCCGGCGTCGAGATTTCGCGCGATGGTCAGGGCCTTGAGGAACACCTCCGGCATCACCACCGCGCTGCCCCAATTGAGCACCGCGCCTCCCTGGTGGAGGGTCGGGAGGGCACCGGCCAGGCGCCGAAAATCGCGAAGGCTGGTGGCGCCGAGCGCGGCCCCGTCGGCCGACGGGTGCTGGTGGATGATCTCGGCGCCGATCGCGGCATGCACCGTCACCGGGATGCCGTGGCGCTGACAGCCGATCAGAATCGACAGCTCGCCGCCGGGGAGGGAAGCCCGTCGCGCGAGCGCGTCGGCCAGCCCCTCGCCGCATCCCAAGCCGCCGGTTGCCGCTGCCGCAATCGCCGCGTTCATCTCGGCGCCGGTTTCCTCCACCATGCCGAAGGTCCCGTCGGCGAGCCCGGCTTCAACATCTTCGCTGGTGCCGCCGAACGCGGCCAGCTCGAAGTCGTGGATCGCCGCGGCACCGTTCATGGCCACGTGGGTCACGATGCCTCGCTCGATCCACCGCCGCACCAGCGGACCGACGCCCACCTTCACGACATGCCCGCCCAGGAGGAGGACGACGCCCTTTCGCGCCCGTGCCGCCGCGGCGACGTGCGCGATCACGGTGCGCAGGTCGCGCGCAGCGAGGACATCGGGAAGGCCGTCGAGGAAGGCGTGGAACGAGCGGTCGGGGCCGGGGGGATGCGCCATCAGTGACGGATCGACTTTGTTCTGACGCCCGCGGAAGGGAACGGTGCGGAGCCGCGACACATCGGCCTCTCGTGGGGGTCGGGCCACGTCAGGGTTCGCCGACGCGCAACGCCGGCTTTCCGGGCGCCATGTGCTCGAGTTTGAGGGTGACCGTCCCGTAGGGCTGCCGGGTTCGGATTTGCACCGGAATCCGCCGCGGGTCGTCGGTGAGCCAGATCCGTCCGTCGGCCCGGTCGCCGAACAGTCCGGAAGTCCCTACCACCGGATTCAGTACCAGGCAGGTGGCCTGGGTGCCGTCGGGGAGGTCCAAGACCTCCCGCTTGAGCACTCGAATGACGATCGGATTCACCTCCGGCTTGAAGTGGCGGGTCAGCCGGTAGGTCTGGCCCACCACGAGCGGGGTCGAGCGGACGAAGAAGAGAAAGTTGGCGTCGTCGAGCGGCTCGGCGGTGGTGGGCATGGTGGCGGTAGCGACCCGCTGCCGGTAGTACCCCGAGTCGGCGAAGATTTCGTAGTCGCGGAGGTACTCGCGGCTGTTCTCTTTGCTGTCGGTGCGGAATCGGAGCGAGCGGAAGTCGCGGATGCTGGTCCACGACTCGAGGCTGCTGTTGATCCGGAAGAACGGCGCGCTGGCGTCGAGGGTGTACTTGAGGTACCACACCGGCTGCCCGCGCATGGTGTCCACTGACACCACCTGAATCGAGGCGGATCCGAGCGTCAGGATGCCGAGTTTCGCGGAGTAGTCGAATCGCTCGCCCACGCCAAAGGGCTCCGGTGCCGGGAGGGGCGCCGCCGCCTGCAGCGCCGCCACCAGGACGATCAGCGGGTTCACGCCGCCCCCAGCCGGATGCTGCGGCGAGCCCGCCAGACCGAGCGGAAGGCCGCCCAGGGCTGGATCCGGCTTTCCCGCTTCCGGAGATCGTGGCGCTCGACGACCGCCACCGTCTCGATCCGCCGCGCGTGTCGGGCGGCTCGCCCGATGAGCTCGGCGTTCGCCGCCCAGCCGTCGGCCGACAAGAGCGCGGCACCGGGCTGGCGCACCGCGTTGCGCAGCGTCATCAACCGGAAGGCAACGAAGCCGCTCACGATATCGTTCACGCCGGGCACCCGCACCACTCGCCGGAGCAGCATCGGAGCCCAGCGGCGCGCCAGCCGCCGTCCGCGGGAAGGCTCCCCCTCGAGGGTCGCTTCACCGACTACCATGTCCGCGCCGCTTTCCAGTCGCCGCACGAAGTCGGGCAGGAATTGCGGTCCATGGGCGAAATCGGCATGCATGACGATGGCGCTGTCCCGCTTAGGGCGGTCGGTGCGCTCGAGGGCGAGCTCCAGCAGCTCGCCCACCGAGCGCGCGTAGCCCTGCCGAGTGGTGTGCCGGACGATGGTCAGCGGCAGCACCTTGGTGTAGGGCTCCAGAATTTCGCGGGTCTGGTCGGTGGACCCGTCGTCGGCGAGCAGAATCTGATACTCGCGCGGAAACTCCTCGAAGACCTTGCGGATCTTCCAGAGCAGGAGCCCGACGGTGGGGCCCTCATTGAAGCTTGGTATGCAGACGTAAATCATTTGAGGTCAACGCTCTCCATCGATGGAACGATACACCGTCAGGACCCCCGCCGCCATCGCCGTTGCACTGAAGGTCTGGACTCTCTCCCGGGCGGCGCCGACCGCCCGGGCCCGGAGCGCCGGGTCGCCCAGCAAGCGATCCACCGAGTCCGCCAGCGCGGCACCGTCCCGCACCGGGGTCAGCAGGCCGGCACCGCCTTCGAGCATCTCGGGGATTCCCCCCGCTCGAGTCGCTGCGATGGGGACGCCCAGCGCCATCGCGTCCAGCACCGAGGTACCGAGCCCTTCCTCGCTCGAGCTCATCACGAAGACATCCGCCGCCGCCACCAGCCGGAGGGCCTGGGGGAGGTGTCCCAGGAGATGGACCCGGTCGCTCAGGTGGAGGTGCGCAATCCCTCGTTCGAGATCGGCCCGCAGGGGACCCTCGCCGGCGATGGCCCAATGCAACTCCGGCCGGCGAGGGCGGAGGGCCGCCGCCGCCGCCAGCAGCGTCGCATGGTCCTTGTGGCCCACCAATGCCCCCACCGCCACCGCCAGCGGGATGCCGTCCGGCAGCCCGAGCTCGGCGCGAATACCCTCTGCCCGAACGGCTGCCACCGCTGCCACATCGATGCCCGAGTGCACCTGGACGACGCGGTCGGGGGGAATCCCGTCGGCGATCAGGATGTCGCGCACGGCGCCCGAGATGGCCACGATTCGGACTGCACGGACCCAGAAGCCGGGGCGGCGCAGATGGAAATCCACTCGGCGGGTGACCATGAACGGGGTACCGGTCAGGGCCCCGGCGAATCCGCTGAGCGTGAGGGCGTGGGCGTCGTGGGCGTGGAGCAGCGCCGGGCCGCGGGCGATCTCGCGGAGCGCGCCGGCGAGGGCGCTGGGCGCGAGCCCGATGCGCCATCCCACCGCGTGGACCGGGACGCCCGCCGCGGCCAGCCGCTCGGCGAGGGCCGTGCCGCGACCGGTCACCACCACCTGATCCAGCTCACCGGTGCGGGCCAGCGCCGCGGCGAGGAGCAGAACCTGATTTTGCCCCCCGCGCCACTCCCGCCCCGAGGCGACGTGGACGACGCGACGAGCGAGCCGATTCACCGCCGAAGGGAATCGGGAAAGATCGGGCAGCTCTTGTCCTCGAAGTTCTTGACCTCGATGGTCAGGCCGATCAGCGGAAGATTGCGGGCGCCGGTATTCACCGTGCCGAGACGGGGCGCGCCGTCGGCGGGATTGCCCTCGTACAGCAACACGCCCTGGGCAATGCCCGCGGGGCTCACGATGAGAATGCCGAAGCCGACTTGCGGCTTGGCCGGCAGGGGTCCCTCGACGCCCACCACGAGCCCCGAATCGGCGCGGCCCACGACGGCACGATAGGCCGGGCCGAGGGCCACCCGTACGGGCAGGGTGCCGGGGACATTGCTCGGCAGCGCGGCGAGGGTGGCTCCGGGGCGCCCGAACTCCTCGAGCAGCAGGCTCTGGCCGGTGACTGATATGAGGCCGCAGCCGTAGTTCCCCCCGCTCCGGCCCGAGCAGGCGCCGAGGATCGCGAGCGCGGCGGGCCCGATCAGCCTGCGGAAGCGAGGGGACATCGAGAGCCTCATGATTCCCAAAGATACATCGCCGCAGTAACATTCGATCCCACCAGCCCTCTGAGTCCGATGGGTCTCGACGAACTGCGCGCCCGTCTCGACAGCCTGCTCGCGGGTCAGGGCCTCGCATCCGATCGGCGGGCCCGCACGGGGGGGCTCCACGAGGTGCTGGTGGAGCTCAAGGTGGCCGCCGGGCAGAGCCGCGACGCCCTGGCCGCCGCCGAGCGGGAGCTGGCCAACGAGCAGCAGCGACTCGCCGACGCCGAGCGGCGGGGGCGGCTTGCCGAGGAAATCGGCGACGCCGAAACCGCGCGGATCGCCGGGGACTTCACCGGACGGCACCGGGAGCGGGTCGAGCTGCTGCTGCGGAAGGTCGCCGTCATCCGGGACGAGCTGGCCTACGTCGAGCGCGAGTATCAGAGCCTGGCAGCGCAATACCAATCGATGCGACAGGGGACCGGCGACGTACGACCGATCGCCGCGTCCGGGCTGTCCGACGGCGAACTCGATCTTCTTCAGTCGCGGGCCGAGCGCGAAGCTGCCGAAGCGGCGGTGAAGGCGCAGCTGGAACACCTCAAGAAAAAACTGGGCAAGTAGCCCCCCTTCCCGGAGTTCCTCGTGGCGAAGAATCAGGACACTGCCTTCTTCGGCCATCCGGCCGGCCTCTCCACTCTCTTCTTCACCGAGATGTGGGAGCGATTCAGCTTCTACGGCCTGCGCGCGATCCTGGTGCTCTTCATGACCGCCTCCGTGGCCGTTGGCGGGCTGGGCTTCGGGGTGGAACGGACCGGTGCGATCTACGGCACCTACGCCGCATCGGTGTACCTGATGGCCCTCCCGGGTGGGTGGGTGGCCGACAAGGTACTCGGGCTCCGCCGCTCGGTGTTCTGGGGCGGCGTCATGATCATGCTGGGGCAGATGTCCCTCGCGATGCCCAACAGCGCGGTGTTCCTCTACCCCGGCCTCATCTTCATAGCGCTGGGCACCGGAATGCTCAAGCCCAACATTTCGGCGCTGGTGGGGCAGTTGTACACCGAGGGTGATGTCCGCCGCGACGCCGGCTTCTCGATCTA
>JBGPVQ010000208.1:0-5623 GCA_041491785.1 Gemmatimonadota bacterium
ATCACGCCCTCGAACGACCCCCCGCTGGACAGATCCACGAACGGGTAGCGGCCGTTGAAGAAGATGTCCCCCATGTGGATGGTGTTCGCGGAGGTGAAATGGATGATCGCATCGCCGTCGGTGTGCGCCGGCGGAACGTGGACCGCGTGGATGGATTCGCCGCCGATATAGAAGGTGACTGTTTCGCCGAACGTCACCACCGGGAGCGCGCCCTTGGCTGAGGCCGGCGTCTTCTGGTTGAAAGTCGCGTTGAAGTGCTCCACGCTCATCCGGGTGCGCACGTTGTCCTGCGCGACGATGATGATGCCGGCGTTGGCCATGTTCTCATTGCCGCCAGTGTGGTCGCCGTGCCAGTGGGTGTTGACCAGGAAGCGGATCGGCTTGTCGGTCACCGCCTTGACCGCGGCGAGGATCTTGGGGCTCAGCGGGGCGTACTGGTCGTCCACCAGGAACGCGAAGTCCTCTCCCACGGCGAGCCCGATATTGCCCCCGGCGCCCTGGAGCATGTAGACGCCCCGGCCCGCCGGAATCGTCTGAATTTTCACGGTGTCGAGGCCCGCCTGCGCGGCGAGCGGGGCGCTGCCGCCGAGGATCAGGGTGGCGGCGAGGGCGCCGCGAAATCGGATGGTCATCGAGTTTCTCCGGACGGGGAAGCGAGCAGTGCGACGAACCCGCCGGTGAGCGCGGACGCGCTCCAGGCAAGCAGCGCCGGGAAGAGAACAGTCATGAGGTACAGTGCCGGAATCGGGAGCGCCATGACGCCGCCGAGCCGAGTGGCGAGGGTACCAAAGGCGCCGTGGCTCCCCAAGGCGTCCAGCGTCAGCCAGAGGACCCACGCCCCGGCCGCGGCCCATCCCGCGGCGGCGGCGGGGCGCGCGTAGGCCGGGCGTAGCGCGCCCCAGAACCCCGCGATGGCGACCACGCTCCACCAGCCGAGCCGGGCCCCGAGCGTGAAGGCGAGAAAGAGCGCGGCGAACGACGCGAATTTGCGCACCGTCACCGCTCGGGTACGAGGGTGAGCGTGGACTGGACCCGGCTCTCGGGGAGGTCCCCCGGACTCTTCGGAAAGAGGACGGGATCCAGCTCGCCGGCCAGCCACTTGGGCAACCGGTCGAGGTAGTGGGGACTCGCGGGATTGCCGGCCTGACCACCAGGGTAGGTGGCCCAGGCGTGCACCTCGGGCCCCAGTTCCACGACCATGCGCCAGCTGGGGCCGTGGGTGCCCCGCCCGGGAGAAGGGTTCAGGGTGGATGGTCCACCCTGCACCGGCAGGTCGAGGGCGGAGAGGGCCGGCAACCGGAGCAGGTGATTGATGTTCGCGTGATGGGCGTTGGCCCAGACCCAACAGTCGCGCTCCGGGGGGCCGCACCGAGCAAGGAGCGACTGGTACCCCTGGAGGAGGGCGCGGCCAAGGATCGCATCCCGGGTTTCGACCTCAGGCGTGCGCCGGTCGTCCCACCAGGCGCTGGCCGAATCGCTGATCAACTCGAGGAGGATCGCCTCCTGGGGCAGCACCGCCGGAGTCGCGGCGCTGTCACCGCGTTCGCCGGGGGAGATCAGCTCGTCCCAGACCAATCGTGGCAGCACCGCCATCGCCGCCTCGAACAGCACCGCCCGATTGTTATCTCGGGTATAGCGCCGGTCCCATTGGCTGAGGACTTCCGCCGGCCGACGCAGCGCGGTGTCCTTCGCGGCTGCCGCCAGGAAGGCGGGGACGAACGCGTCGGCGCGGGCGCTCCCCGGATCGGTCTGCAAGTGGCGCATCGCCTCCGGGGTCACCGCCGAATCGGCCCGAAGGAGCTGGTTGATCCGCATCGCCCGCCAGGGGGAGTACCAGTCGGCGCCGAAGTAGCGCGGGTTCACACTGGGGTCGACCGGCTGCTGGTTCGCGGACGCGAGGAATCCCTGGGGCGGATTGAGCGCGAACGGATAGAGCTCGAGCGGAAGGAAGCCGGTCCAGTCGCTGGCGCTGCTGCTGCCGTCGCGGATTTCGTCGCCGCGGCCGTCGCCGGGCCGTACCGGATATCGGCCGGTCGAGCGAATGGCGATGGCGCCAGCTCGATCCGCCACCACGCCATTCTGCGCGGGAGCCCCATAGGTCTTCCATCCATCGAGCCACTCCGTGACACTGGCGGCCCGGTCGAGTTGCAGGAATTCCTCGCCGGCGCGCCCGCCCTCGAATGGCGTCCAGCGCACCGAGACCCATCGCGAACCCAGCCGCACCATCGGTCCTCGGCGGGAGAAGTAGAGGGTATCGGTGATCAGGGTCTCGCCCCGCCTCCCCTTCACGACATCGATGCGGCGCTCCAGCGGGTGCCACGCCCCGTCGATGCGATAGCGGGTTGGATGGGTGTCGTCGTCCACCGTTTCGGCGTAGTGATCCCGCACGTCGGCGCCGGTGTTGGTGAACGACCAGGCGGTGTTTCGGTTGAACCCGATGATCACCCCCGGCGAGCCGGCAAAGCTCACCCCGGCCACGTCGGTTCCACCGGCGACTTGGAGATGCACCTCATACCAGATCGAGGGCAGCGAGAGCTCGAGATGCGGATCGCCCGCCAACAACGGGTAACCCGCTGCGGTGCGCTCGGGGCCGACCGTCCAATTGTTGCTGCCTACGGCGTCGCCATCCCCGGCGCGGCGCGGGGACCAGCCCAGCGCCAACTCCACCGCCTCCTGGTCCCGGGCCACCAGCTCGGCCGCCGTGTCCGGAACGCCCGGCGGGGGCAGGGGCCGCACGAAGTCGTAGCGCGGCGCCCCGGCGCCGTTGGGCTGGATCGGTTCCTGAATCGGGGCGTTGCGCGGGAAGAGCGCCTCCGCCGCCGCCCGGCCGACCAGCGCGCGCGCCTGCAGCTCGGTGAGCGTCGGGTCTTCGTAGGCCAGGGTCAGCGCCATCTGCGAGAACAGGTAGAACGTGTGCTTCGGCTCCCATCGGGACGGGCGGATGCCCAGCAGGCGGAACTCGAGCGGGAGATCCGCCGGCCGCATGCCGTCGATCCACGCGTTCACCCCCGCGGCATACGCGCGGGCGGCGCGCACGATGAGGGCGCTGGAGTCGAGCGCGGCGAAGTTCCGGTCCGCCGCCCAGGCCATCCCGCGGCGCCGCGCGGTGCGATCGGCCTCGAGGGCCCGGGAGCCGAACAGCTCGGAGAGTGTGCCGACCGTAGCGCGGGTTTGGAGCTCCATCTGGAAGAGGCGGTCCCGCGCGACGAGATACCCCTGGGCGCGCCAGGCATCCTCTTCAGTGGCGGCAAACACGTGCGGCACACCACGATCATCGGAGAGCACCCGCACCGGAGCGGAAAGCCCGGGAATCCGCGCCTCGGCGCGAGCCGGAAAGTTTGTGGCTCTTGCCAGCGCCCAGACGCCGTTCGCCGGATCGAGGAAGTCGCCGAGGGCGGGAATCGCACCCAGACGACGATCCCCGACGTAGAGGAGGACAGCGAGTACTGCCGCGGCCAGGGAAAGCCGCAGGCGGGAGAAACCCATCAGTGGTCCGGCCAAGGGAGCCGGAACCTTCGTGCCGGACGCGGAGGTTGTCAAGCGCGCGCGGCGCACCTAATCTCACCGGCGGCGCTGACTGATTTCCGACTTCCGCGGGAGCGCGTTGATGACCCGGTCTTCCCTGTTGGTCCTCCTGCTCGTGGCGGCCTGTGCCCCGCACGCCCCGTTCGCTGCGCCGGCTCCTGATGCTGGCGGATATGACCTGATCATTGCGGGTGGGCGCATCGTGGATGGAACCGGAGCGGCATGGTTCGACGGAGACGTCGCCATCCGCGGGGAACGGATCGCGCGGATTGCCCCCCGCGGCGCGCTGGCCCATGTGCCGAGCCGGCATTTTATCGACGCGCGCGGCATGGTGGTGGCCCCGGGGTTCATCGACATTCAGGGACAGTCGGACTACGCTTTCACCCTGGGCGATGGCCGGGTCGTCAGCAAGGTGACCCAGGGCATCACTACCGAGATCATGGGGGAGGGCTCCACTTCGGCCCCGACCAACTCCAAGTTCAAGGGCTTCGTGGCTCCGGGCACCAGCTTCGGCGGCCCCCGGGGATTCGACGCGTGGCTCCGCGCCATGCAGCTGCACGGCGCGTCGGAAAACTTCGGTTCCTTCCTGGGAGCCGCGACGGTCCGGGTCTACGCCAAGGGCGAAGCCCAGGGCCCCGCCACACCCGCCGAGCTGGACAGCATGCGCATGGTGGTCCGGAACGCGATGCAGGACGGCGCGTTCGGGGTGGCCTCGGCGCTCATCTATCCGCCGGGGAACTACGCCAGCACCGAGGAGCTCATCGAGCTGGCAAAGGCGATGGCCCCGTTCGGCGGCTTATACATCTCCCACATGCGCTCCGAGGGAAATGCCTGGCTCGAGGCCATCGATGAGGCCATCCGAATCGGGAAAGAAGGCGGCGTCCCGGTCGAGATCTACCACTTCAAGGCCGGCGGGAAGCGCAACTGGTACAAGACCCCGTCGGCAATCGCGAAAATCGATTCGGCGCGCGCGGCGGGACTCGACATTCAGGCCGACATGTACGCCTACACGGCCGGCGGCACCGGACTGACCGCCTGCCTGCCACCCTGGGCCAGCGCCGACGGAAAGCTGTTCGACAACCTCGCGAATCCTGAGGTCCGAAAGCGGATCCGGCTCGAAATGGACCGCGACCAGAACGAATGGGAGAGTCTCTGTCAGATCGGTGGGCCGGAGAACGTGCTCTTCGTGCAGTTCGAGAAGCCGGACAACCAGCGGTTCGTCGGCAAACGGCTCAACGAGGTGGCGCAGATAACCGGCAAGGAGTGGGAAGCGGCGGCAATGGACCTGATCGTCTCCGAACACTCGAGGGTGGAGACGATTTTCTTCCTCATGAGCGAAGAGAACGTCAAGATCAATCTCCGCCAGCCCTGGATGAAATTCGGGACCGACGCGGACGGAGAGGATCCCGAACACGCACAGGGGCTCACCCATCCGCGCACCTACGGCAACTACCCGAGGATCCTGGGCAAGTACGTGCGGGAGGAGCGGGTGCTGACCCTGGAGGACGCCATCCGGAAAATGACCTCCGCGGTGGCCACCCGGCTCTCGATCCCCGATCGCGGCCTGCTGCGGCCGGGGTTCTACGCGGACCTGGTGGTCTTCGATCCGGAGACGGTGGCCGACCGCGCCACCTTCGAACAGCCCCACCAGGTGTCGGTAGGCATCAAATACGTCTTCGTGAACGGGACCCTGGTGGTGAGCGACGGCCGGCACACCGGTGCCAAACCCGGAATGATCGTCCGTGGCCCGGGCTGGAACGGCGAACGTTGAGCCCACGGCCCCACCGAAGCGATCCGGTGCTTCGGAGCGGGTGCCGGACCATCATCGTTGAGACCGAAGTAGTCGTCGATCGCATCCTCGAGGTCCTGGTCCGCGGTGAGCCCGGTGTGGAACTCCTCGGCGTACCCCGGCTCGATCAGCAGGTAGCCGTAGGGGAAGTCGAGTCCGGAAAGCATCACCAGGCGGCGCGGCCCGCGCTCGAGCTGTACCGCGACAGTGTCGCTCACCGTGGCAACCAGCGCGATGTCGGTATCTCCCAGATACTCCGCCACAACCTGATTGGAGCGCTTGAAATCCGCCCGCGCCTCGCGAGTGACG
>JBGPVQ010000209.1:0-5601 GCA_041491785.1 Gemmatimonadota bacterium
CGTTATGACCGCCCGCGACACCGGGAACCCCAGGCTCGCCCGCCCCGATCACGTTCCACCCCGGCGCCACCAGGTGGGTCAGATAGCGCAGCGACGGCAGCGCCACCGCGCGATGCGGATCGTTGGCAAGCAGCGGCTTCCCGGAGGCGGTCTTGGTGCCGCTCACCACCCAGTTGTTCGAGCCCTCGATCCGCTGAAACGGGATGGTCTCGTCGGCGGCGGCGGCACCCAGCGACCCCGCCGTGATCCCAGTAAGGTCGAGGCCGGGCGCGGGATCGAGCGGCCGCGGCGGATCGGTGGGAAGGAAGGTTTCGGCCCGGGACCGGCCCAGCTTTGCGAGGAGCCCCGCGCGAGTCACCTCGCGCAATGCGTTGTCGGTCATGGAAAGCGCGCCCATCCGCTGAATCGGCACCGTCTCGTCCCATGGCTCGGGCGCGAAGCCGAGGAGGGTGAACTCGATGGGCGGCCGGTCTCGCACCTCGGTGATGTAGGCGTTGACGCCTGCCACGAAGGCGCGGATGATCTGTTGCGCATCAGGGGCGTAGCTGGCCCACTCCGCCGCTATGTCACCGCGGTACTTGAGCAGCCGCGCGATCCGGTCCCGCGCCACGAAGCCCGGCCCCAGGACCTCTGCCAGCCGCCCCTCGCCGGTGCGTCGCCACATCTCCATCTGCCAGAGGCGGTCCTGCGCCACCACGTATCCCTGGGCGAGGAACAAATCGTGCGTCGTTGTTGCGTAGATATGGGGCACGCCCCAACGGTCCCGGCGGACTTCCACGGCGCTGTCGAGGCCGGCCACCCGAACGGTGCCCTCCAGCCGAGCCAGTCGTGCGCGGGCGGAATCGAGCAGCGACTGTTGCGCCGGAAGAGTCACCGGGCGTCCTGCAAGTGCAAGAAGCAGCAGGGAGACGGGAGCGCACCATCGCATCGCGGAGCTCCGGACGTAGACGTGGGGTGTGGGGGAAGGCTAATCTCCGGGGCGGGCGGGCCGCCACAGGGAGGCAGAAAATGCGTCAGCAGGTGTCGAATTCTCTGGTTGGATTCGCGCTCCTCGTGGTGGGGTGCAAGGGAAAGCTGATTGAGCCCAACATCCCCGGCCAGCAGAACCCTCCACCCGCCGGGACTCCGGCGCTGGCCTTCCGCATCGGCGGCACCGGCGTCGATCTGATCCTGGACGTCGCCACCGACGCCCAGGGCAATGCCTACGTCGCCGGCACGTTCACCGGCAGTGTGGACTTCGACCCCAGTGCCACCGTCAATGCGCTCACGAGCCTCGGCGGCACCGACGTCTTTCTCGCGAAATACACCGCTGCGGGAGCACTCGCCTGGGTGTCGCGCATCGGCGGCGCGGGTACCGAGTCGGTCACCGCGCTGGCCCGCGACGGCTCAGGAAATCTCTACCTGGGCGGCGGGTTCGAGGGATCCGCCAGCTTCTCCGCCGGCGCCGGCGCGGTGGTGCTCAACAGCCAGGGCGCCGAGGACGGCTTCGTGGCAAAATTCACCGCCGACGGCGGGCTCGCCTGGGCCCGCCGATTCGGCGGCCTGGCGAACGATGGGGTGGCCGACGTTGCGGTCGACGGCGCCGGCAATGCGTACGCCGCCGGCAGCTTTTCGGGAACCGCCAATGCGCTGCCCGCGCCGGGTCCCTCGATCCTGAGCGATGGGAGCGCGCAAGATGGATTTGTGCTCTCATTGGATCCGAGCGGCGCGGTCCGCTGGGCGCTGCCGGTGGGCGGCACCCAGGATGACGCCACCACGGCGCTGGCGGCGACGAGCGCAGGGACCGTCACGGTGAGCGGAAGCTTCCGCGGCAGCGCCGATTTCGCCAGGAATGCGGCGCCGGTCCGGCTCACCTCCCAAGGCGGCGCCGACCTGTTTCTGGCGAGCTACACGTCCGCCGGCACCTTGGTCTGGGCCCGCGATATCGGAGGGCCGAACGACGACGCGATCACCCCCGGCGCTCTTGCGCTCGACGGGGCGGGCGGCGCCACGATTTCGGGAGCATTCAGCGGGAGCATGGACTTCGATCCCGGCCCCGCCACCGCAACCCGAACCAGCCAGGGCTCGAGCGACCTCTTCGTGGCCCGCTATGACGCAGGGGGGATCTTCTCCACCGTTGCGACGCTGGGCGGAGTGGGAACCATCTCCGGCGTGCACATCGCGGTGGATGGGAACGGCGATCTCCTCCTCACCGGGGCGTTTTCGGGAGCGGTGGATTTCGACCCGGGCCCCGGAACCCGAGTCCTCAGCAGCCTGGGCACCGGCGGAGCCACCGACGCCTTCGTGGTGAAGCTCTCTCCAGTGCTGGGCCTCCTCTGGGTCAGCCGCTTCGGCGAGTCGACCAGCGATGCCTCCCGGCAGAACGCCGGCGTCGCAGTCGCCACCGATCCGCAGGGAGATGTCTTCGTCGCCGGACATTTCTTCGGCTCCCCCGATTTCGACCCCGGCAGCGCCGCCTTCCGGCTCACCAGCCTGGGCGACGCCGACGGGTTCCTGGTGCTGCTTACCGCGGCGGGAACACTCGCGCTCCTGCCCTGAACTTCATTCCGGGACGATCCGAAACGCGATGGCCTGCAGCGTGCGCTGACGCACCGCGCGGCTGCGGACCCGCGCGGGGCGGAAGAGCGATCGCTGAATGGTTTCCTCCGCCGCGGCGTTGAATCCGGGGTTGGAGCTCTCCACCACGCGCAGCGACCCCGGCTCGCAGTGCCCCACCGTGTCGATGATGAACTCGACGACCACCCGACCGTCGAGGCCGGCCCGCTGGAGCACCGGCGGATAGCGGGGCTTCGGCTGATGTACCACCTCGGCGGGCTGGTCCACCTCGGCCGCGGCGAGCACCCGCACCGCGACGGTCGAATCCGGGCCGGGAGTTCCCGGCCCAAACAGAGGAATTCTGGCGGTCAGGAGCGCCGGGTCCAGCCGCAGGCCGAGGTCGGGGGGCGGCAGCGAGGTCGGCATCTCGGTGGGCGGCGCGGGCAGGTTGACGGTAGGCGCCGCCGAGACCCTCGGGCCGGCTGCCGGTGCGGCGGGGTCGGTGCGGTGCACCAGGGCCTCGAGCACGAAAACGGTCGTATCCACCCGAATCGGTGGCGCTGGAGCCGGACGTCCCGCGGTCGCGCGGATCGCTCCGGCGATCACGATCCCATGCAGCGCGGCCACGACCAGCCCGCGCGCCGGGCGCAGCTCGTGTCTCCCCTTCGAATGCACCAGCACGTCGAACATCGGGGCCTCCCCGAGAGGGTCACCCACCAATAAGGCGACTCGACCTGTCTCCACCGTGTGGGGTCCATGACAAATTGATGACCCCGCCGTGAGGTTTCCCTGCTGACCCGGTTCGCTGCGCGATCGGCGCCATCCGCTGCGCTGATCGGCGGGTGGCTGCACCGGTCTCGCGGACCGGCGCGGAGTCGGTACATTGAAACCTGCGTTCTCCCGGCGTCGTCCGTCTTCGTATCAAGGGAGGTCACCGTGACACTCTTTCTGCTCGCCGCGCTCGCGGCCCCGCCGACCCCCGGACCGGTCGGGGTGCCAGCCGAGCCCATGGTCGTCAGCACCGCCTGGCTGGCCCAGCACCTGCACGACCAGGGGCTGGTGATCTTTCAAATCGGAGACCGGACCTCCAAGCCCGCGTATGATGAGGGCCACATTCCCGGGGCTCAGTTCCTGAATCCGTTCTCGGAGCTGTCGACCCCCCGGGTGGAAGGGGCGCTCGCACTCGAGCTCCCCAGCGCCGACTCCCTCAAGGCCGTGCTGGAGCGGAAGGGGGTTTCCAACGACTCGCGCGTCGTACTCTACTGGGCCAAGGAATACTTTTCACCGACGTCGCGGACGCTGTTCACGCTGGAGTTCGCCGGCCTGGGTGGCAGGGTCTCGATCCTGGATGGCGGATACAAGGTGTGGAAAGGCGAGGGGCGCCCGGTCACGACCGAGCTCCCCACCGTGACGCCCGGCCGGTTCGTCGTGAAGCCGAATCCCGACCTCGTCGTGGACGCCGATTTCGTAAAGGCTCACCTGGAGGACAAGAAGGTCAGGATCGTGGATGCTCGGGACACGTCGTTCTACAACGGGCGGGATACTCATCAGGGCCGCAACGGTCATATCCCCGGCGCCGCGAGCATCTATTTCGGAAGCATGGTCGATTCGGCCGGCAGGTTCCTGACTCCAGTGGCGCTGAAAGCGGAATTCGCCCAAGCCGGCGTCAAGGAGGGACAGACCGTCGTGACCTACTGCCACATCGGGCAGCAGGCCTCCCTGGTCTGGTTCGTGGCCCGCTACCTCGGCTTCAACGCGAAGCTCTACGACGGCTCGTTCCAGGACTGGGCGGCGCGCACCGAGCTCCCGGTCGAGAACCCCGCCGCACCCAAGCCGGAGTGAGCATGCACCTCCTGCTCCTCGCCGGCATGACGCTGTTCCCGGCGCCAGCACCCGTCCAGGATCGCTGCGGGGAGCGGGAGCCCGCGCCGGGGTTGCTGGTGTCCGCGGAGTGGCTCAAGCGCCACCACGGCGACGACGGCCTGGTGCTGCTTCAAGTCGAACGGAGCCGCGCGCCCTACGATTCGGGCCACGTGGCCGGCGCACGGTTCATCGCCATGGGCGACTTCACCACCAGGCGGGGGAACCTGCTCACCGAGCTTCCGCCGGTGGAGCACCTCGATTCGGTGCTCGAGTCGCTCGGGATCGGCGACCGGAGCCGTGTGGTCCTCTATGGCGAAATCCTGCCGGTCACCCGGCTCTTCTTCACCCTCGATTACCTGGGCCTCGACGCCAGGGTGTCGGTGCTGGATGGCGGGCTGACCGCGTGGCGGACCGCCGGCGGATCCGTCACCACGGTTCCGGCTCCCGAGTCAGCCCGCGGCACGCTCACCCTGCATCCGCACGCAGAGCTTCTGGCCGATTGGACCTGGGTCAACGCCCACCGGCAAGACCCCGGCGTAAGCCTGCTCGACGCGCGGTCGCCGGATGAATTCGAGGGAAAGCTCACGGAGGATGGGGTCGCCCGGCCGGGACACATTCCGGGCGCGGCCAATCTCGATTGGACCACCACCGTGACCGGCGGACACTTCCGCGGGGTCGCCGAGTTGAAGCAGCTCTTCACCGCCGCCGGGGCCACACCCGGGAAGGAAGTGGTGACCTACTGTCGGGTCGGCACCCGCGCCAGCGAGCTCTACTTTGCCGCCCGTCTGCTCGGGTTCAGGGTGCGGCTTTACGATGGCTCGATGAACGAGTGGGCCGCCCGGACCGACCTCCCGATGACGCTTGGTCCCAAGCCCTGATCCGGCCGGGGCGGAGCTACGCCGGGCGAGGCCGATTGACGACGAGGTGCGCGAGGTACGCCGCTTCCACCACGGCAAACGAGACCAGCGGCGGTGGGACCCGATAGTACCAGTAGAGCACGACCAGCGCCCCTACCCCGACCACCGAAACCCCCGCAGCCGCCCGCACCACCCGACCCTCGGGACCGTCGTACTTCGCGATCAGCAGGTTGAGGAACGCGAGCCAGAAGAGCGCGATGCTCATGGTGAACGTGAGACTCTGGAAGATGTCCCACATCGAGGGCGCCATGCCGAGCCCCATCTCGAAGCGGGCCCCCCGCATGAC
>JBGPVQ010000210.1:0-5595 GCA_041491785.1 Gemmatimonadota bacterium
ACCCGATAGCCGCCCCAGTAGGGCGGTTTGGGAATCTCGCCGCCGGCGTGCCGCTCCGCCGCCCGGGCCCATTGGTTTTCGAGCGTCTCTCGATCGGGGACCTCGAGACTCTGCCGGGACGCCCATGCGCTGACCCGGCTCCCTTCCGGGCGCGACCGGTAATAGGCTTCGGCCTCGCCGTCATCGATCCGCTCGACCGCGCCGGTGATCCGGACCTGGCGGCCGAGCTCAGCCCACCAGAACACCAGCGCCGCGACCGGGTTTTCCGCCAGCTCCCGACCCTTTCGGCTGCGGGTGTCGGTGTAGAACACGAAGCCCCGCTCGTCGGCCTCCTTGAGCAGGACCAGGCGCGCGGACGGGGCACCGGCCTTCGTGGCGGTGGCGAGGGTCATCGCATTGGGCTCGATGACACCCGCCTTGGAGGCCTCTTCGAGCCATCGCAGGAACTGCTGCAGCGGATCGCGGTCCACCGAGCGCTCATCGAGCGCGGCACCGGCGTAATCGCGCCGCATATCGGACAGGCTCACCGGGGACGCTCCGCGCCCGGCCATGGCCCCGGCGGCTGATCGGGAAGCTCCATCATGGTTTCCTCCTCCCTGAATACCGCAAACCCGCGGGCAAGGTAATTGGCCACCGCGCCCGGGTGGTCCAGCGTGCAGGTGTGGACCCAGACCCGGGACACTCCCGGCCGGATCCGCCAGGCCCGGTGCACCGCTTGGGTCAGGAGATAGCCGCCGAGCCCCGCGCCGGCAAACCGCGGGAGGAGCCCGAGATGGCCGATCTCGACGTTGCCTCCGGGTTGCGCCTCGAGTTCGAAATATCCGGCGGGCGTCCCGCTTTTCCAGGCGATCCAGGTCTCCACTTCCTCGCGAGCCACCCACGCCAACCAGGAAGCGTACGTCCAGGGGAGCCGGTCGAGCCAGTACCAATCACCCCCGACGGCGGTGTAGAGAAACCGGCTGAGCTCCGGGCTCGGTACGTCGGCACGGAGCAGCAATACATCCAGCGGCACGCCGGGTGACGGAATAAGTGCCGAGGCCGCCCTCATCTCGAGGTGAGTGGTGCGGACCACGGTCGTCACGACGCGATGATTCCCCGACACTCCCCGAATCCGATCGTCGCGAACCCTTCCCGGGCACAACGCCCCCGAAGCTGCACTTCGTCTCCGTCCTCCAGGAATCGGCGACTTTCGCCGGTGGGCAGCACGACCGGCTCGGTGCCCCGCCCGGTGAGCTCGAGCAGGCAACCTCGATTCTCTCTCGCCGGCCCGGAGACGGTCCCGCTCCCCAGCAGGTCGCCCGGACGGAGATTGCACCCGTTGCTCGCGTGATGGGTCAGGAGCTGCGCCAGCGTCCAGTACAGGTTCGTGAGGCTCGCGCGGCTGAGGCGGATCGGCGGCATCCCCTCGGCGCGCATCCGCGCCGAAGTGAGGTGGACCTCCAGATCCACGGCAACGCCGCCTCGGAGCCGATCCTCCTCATCATCCAGATAGGGCAGCGGAGCGGGATCGCCTGGGGGGCGCGGTGCGGCCGCGGTGCGGAAGGGCTCCAGCGCGTCGAGCGTCACCACCCACGGTGAAATGCTGGTGCCGAAATTCTTGGCGAGAAAGGGGCCCAGCGGCTGGTATTCCCACCGTTGCAGGTCCCGGGCGGACCAGTCGTTTAGGAGGCCGAGGCCGAAGAGATGTTCCTCCGCTTCCGCGATGGGCACCGGGCAGCCGAGGCGGTTCCCCGGTCCGACCCAGGCGGCCACCTCGCACTCGTAATCGAGCGCGCGAGTGGGTCCGACCTCGGGCGCGGCGTCGCCATCTCCCTTGATCTGGCCGGCGGGCCGCCGGATCGGCGTCCCGCTCGGAACGATCGAGGAGGCGCGCCCGTGGTAACCGACCGGCACCCACTTGTAGTTCGGCATCAGGGGCTGGTCGGGGCGGAGCATCTTGCCAACGTTGGTGGCATGATCGATGGACGCGTAGAAATCGGTGTAGTCACCGATCTCCGCAGGCACCAGCAGCGTCGCTCCCGCCATCGGCACCAGGCATTCCCCGGGCGGGCGCGGCAGGGCGGAATCCTCGCGCAGCAGGTCGTGCACCGCCCGGCGGAGCCGGCCCGCCGCGGACCGGCCGAGTGCCATGAGGCGGTTGAGAGCGGGAGCCATCGCTGCGTCGTGAAGCGCCGGCTCCAGCGCTCCCAGCGCGCCTACCGCGACGGCGCGGCGAAGGTCGAGGATCTCGGCCCCGATCGCCACGCCGATCCGCGGCCCTTCGGCAGTCCCGGAAGGCAGGAATACACCCAGGGGCAGATTCTGAAGCGGGAAATCACCCTCCCCCGCCCGCGCCGAACCCACCCAGGAGCGAATCCGGAGGTCGTGGGTCTGGTCCAGCGTAGGCATCAGCGGCCGACCTCGAGGGAAAGCTCGTCCATCGGCTCGCGGAAGGAGCAGGAGCCGAAGCTATGACAGAATTCGGCGCGCATCGCGGCGATTTCCGCGCCGCCAAATCGCTCGGCACGCCAGCGAACCGCGCCATCGTCGAGATGCAGGGCGGCGGGGTCTTCCTCCAGCAGGGCCGATCGCGCCAGCGCCGGATCGCCCCCGCCATGGAGGACCGCCGCGGCGAGCATGATGTTGAGGTAGCCGGTCATCGTGCCGGTCGCAGCGCCCTCCGCATAGGTGAGCCGGTACTGGCCCCGCAGAGGATGATGCATCCCGGCGGTGGCCTTGAAGGGAATTCGACGCCGGGCGGCACCCACCAGCAAGGCCAGCAGTTGATCGGCGGAAGGAAAGGCCTCCGCGGTGATTCCGCCGGCCCGCAGCTTGAGGTATGCCCCGCCCGATGCCACGGCATCGAGGGCGGCCTCGGCGCCTTCGCCGGACGGCACCTCGAGATAACGGGTCCAGCCCGGAGGAATCCCGGCGAGCACCGCGCGTACGACCCCTGCGGAGGCCGCCTTGACCTCTACCGTGCCGACCCGGGCCCCGTGCTCCCGGGACCGCGCATCGAACTTCTCGATGGCGTCCATGTCGTCGGCGGTGCCGGTGCCGATGACCGCGCTGAGCGGGATCGGCGAATCACCCCGCACCCGGGATCGGAGGAGGCTGTCCTCGAGCTCGCTCAGACGCCCGACCGGCACCACAAAGCGTCCGAGCGCCCAGGCCTCGGGAGAGGCCCGGTAACCGAGGTAATTCGCCACCGCGATGGGCATGTCGAGCTCCGCGGGAGGAAACAACCCTGCGTAGTCGATGGCCCCGGCTAGGAGGGAGCGAGTGGCGAATGCGGCGGTGGAGACCGGAGGGCTCACCCTGCAAATAATAGCCACGGAACGACCGTCCGGCTTTTCTTAACACTTCTTATCGCGCGCCTCACCAAATCTTTAGGCTCCCGGCCCAATATCTAGTTAAACCGCCCGGATTCATGAAGGGCCGGTTCATGAAGGAATCGATCACCTAAGGAAAGGAACTGCCGTGTTGGACGCCGCTCTCGCAGCCCTCGTGCTGTTCGCTTCCCAGCCTCCGGCCCAGACACCCGCCGTATCGAAACGCGACACCACGAAGGCGATCCCCATCCAGGAAGTGAGCGTCACGGCGACGCGGAGCCCTAAACCGGTATTTCGCACCGCGAACCCGGTCTTGGTCATGGATAGCAGCCGAATTCGGCGGTCCCTGACCAACGGAGTCGCGGATCTCTTCCGGGATAGCCCGGGCCTCGACCTAACCGGCACCGGTCCGAATCAGGGACGGCCGGTCATTCGGGGCCAACGCGGCCAACGGATTCTGCTCCTTGAGGACGGAATCCGGCTCAACAATTCGCGCCGCCAGCAGGATTTCGGGGAGATCCCCGCCCTGGTGGGGCTCGACGGCGTCAACCGCGTGGAGGTGGTGCGCGGACCGGCGTCGGTCCTGTACGGCACCGATGCCATCGGGGGAGTGGTGAATCTGATCACGGCCCGGCCGGTGTACGGCGGTGAGGGGACCCATTTCCGCGGCACCGCCGGCTACCGGTACAGCACCAGCGATCGGCAACAGCTCCCGAGCGGAAGCGTGTTCGGCCAGGTTGGCAAGTTCGGCTTCGGCGTTTCGGGCTCCTATCGTGACGCGGAGGCATATTCGGCGCCGTCGGGAACCTTCGGCCGGATTGTTCTCAAGAATGACATCAAGGTGCGGGACACCGGTGTCCGCGACCGCTGGTTCAGCGTCCAGGCCGGCTACGGCCTGTCCGGGCGTCATGCATTCGCGGCCAAGTACAGCCGATACACTGCAACGGACGCCGGATTCGGATCCGTCGACAACTCGGCTATTGGAGCGGTGGACGCGGCTTCGGTACAGATCCGGTATCCGGACCAGAGCTACGACAAGTGGAGTCTCAGCTACCGGGGCAACGGGCTGGCGCTTCCGGTCGCCGACCGGGTCGAGGTGACCGGCTATACCAGCGGCAACGTCCGGACACTGACCCTCGGAGTCTTCGCCCCCTTTGGCCCGGGAACCCCGCCCGGCGCCGGCGTTCAAGTGGACAGCCGGAACTTCACCGATATCCGGACGGTAGGCTTCCGCGCCGAGGCGGCCAAGATCGTGGGTCCGCACGTCGTGACCTATGGAGTCGACTTCTTTCGCGATCGGTCCGACAACACCGACACAAGCCTGACGACGGTGGTCGGGTTCGGCCCCCCCCAATCGCAAGCCAACGACACGGCGCTAACCCCGAACGCAGCGTTCCGGAGCGCGGGCGTGTTCCTCCAGGGGGATTTCGCCGTCACCGAACGATTCTCGGCGGTGCTGGGCGCACGGTGGCAGGCGGTCCAGGCTCGCACCCGCACCACGCCGAAGGTCACCACCCCGCTGGTCGACGCGAACGACAACACCGCCGTGGGCGCGCTGAACCTGAGCTACCGGCTGCTCCCGGAGGTGAACCTGGTCGCGTCGGTCGGACGCGCCTTCCGGTCGCCCAACCTCATCGAACGCTTCTTCAACGGCCCCACGCCCGAAGGCTCGGGCTACCAGATTCGAAATCCCCACCTCAAGCCCGAGACCAGCGTCGATGTGGATCTTGGGCTCAAGGTGGGGACCGGGCGGGTCTATGGCGAAGCGTTCGTCTTTCGCAACGAGGTGCACGACGGCATCCGGATCGCGCCCACGGGAACCAAGGTCGGGCCGTTCAACGCCTTCAAGAACGTCAACGTGGACAAGATCCGCGATACTGGAATCGAGCTGCTGACCCAGATCGATCTGGGCCGCGGACTTTCTCTCGGGGGCACGTACACCCATATCTCGTCGAAAAACGTCCTGGAGCCGCTCAATCCCGTCGGCGACAGCTATTCCTCCAAGGTCACCGGATCGCTGGACTGGCGCCAACCCGGCGGCCGCTTCTGGGCGGGGTACGACCTCCGCCACAACGGGACTCGGAGCGACGTGGCCCTCGGCACCAATCCGATCGGGCCGGTGCTTCCGGCGTTCACCGTGCAGTCGCTCCGCGCCGGCGCCCGGGTCTTCCGCCTGGGGACCACGACGCATGAGGTGACGGTGCTCCTGAACAACCTCACCAACGAGCTCTATGCCGAATTTTCCAATGCGAGCTTCTTCCGCCCGGAGCCGAAGCGTTCGCTC
>JBGPVQ010000211.1:0-5553 GCA_041491785.1 Gemmatimonadota bacterium
AGCATCGGCATGCTCTGGAGCATCTGGAGGAGGAACCAGTACCCCAGCATCATGTACGCGGGCACCTGGATCGTCGTCACGAAGACGAAGAGGAACACCACCATGTGCACCCGGACCCGGGGATACAGCACGATGTAGGCCCCCATCACTCCGCTGATCGCCCCCGAGGCGCCCACCATCGGCACCGGACTTTCGGGATTCGCCACCGACTGAGTGCCCGCCGCCACGATCCCGCACAGCAGATAGAACAGGAGAAAGCGGGTCCTCCCGGTGGAGTCCTCCACGTTGTTTCCGAATACCCAGAGGAACCACATGTTGCCGAGCAGGTGGAGCCAGCCGCCGTGCATGAACATCGAGGTCAGGACGGTGGCCCACGCGGGGAAAGTGCCGATCCGGCACGTCACCTCGGGTCCGAGCCGCACCACCGAGTTGGGTCCGATGGATCCGAGCAAGTGCCCCGGGATCAATCCCAGCCGGCACACCGAGGCCGCCAGCATCGGCGAGCTTCCGGCGCCCTGCAGCACCAGCCACGCCAGGACGTTGGCCGCGATGATTGCCACGGTCACGACCGGGGTCGAGAGAGTGGGGTTGTCGTCCTTATAAGGGAACATGCCGAAATATACGGACCCGACGGGCGGCGTTGGTGCTCTGGCGGAGCGGGGCCCCGGGCGGCATCTTACGCCTTCGATTCGCGGCCCTCTCGCCCCCAGCACATGCCTGATCGAAGCGCAGCCCGGTATTGGATTTCGCTCGCCCTCGCCGCGAGCCCGAGCTTCGGGCTCGCGGCACAGGGCCTTCCGCAGAATGGTTCAGCCCAGACTTCGGCCGGCGAGTACAGCCGGTACGAGCTGCTCGCGCCGGGCAGCGCCAAGTTCCGGATTCTCTACGAGGTTTGGGCCACCACGACGGGCGCCCGCTATTACTTCAACCCGATCCGAAAGGGCAGCGAAGCGAGCGATGAGGCGGTCTATGACCGTGCCAGCGGCGCGCCGCTCCGGTTCGCGGTGGTGGACGGCGCCACCGCGCGCGAGTCCGGCCTCGCCCGGGCCGACACCGGGAGCCGCTACATCCGGGTCGAGCTGCTCCGTCCGGTCCCCAAGGATGGCGAGGTCCGCCTCCTGATCGACAAGACCTATCAGGATCCGAAGAGTTACTACGAGGACGGCGGCGACATCGTTTTCGCCCGATCCCTCGGCATCAAGCGAAATGCGGTGGTCCTCCCCGCGGGGTACGAGCTCATCGGCTGCAACGTTCCCTCCCAAGTCCTCACCGAGGCGGACGGCAGAACGCTGATCAGCTTCATCAACGCCGGCCCCGACGCGGCTTCGCTGGTGGTGCGGGCGCGGAGGCTTCGGCCGTGAGGCTCACCCTGGCCTGGTGCGGATTTCTCGCCGCCCTGCCGCTCAGCGCGCAGCAACCCGCCGCCGCGGCCCGCGGCTCCGCCTCGCTCGCCTCCCGCCTCACCGAGCGGGCCCTGCAGACGCGGGACATCGTGTACTTCCTCCGCCAGCCCGAGTCCCATGCCTTCGATCTCTATCACGATTTCACGGAGACCCGGGAGGGCGCGGACAAGTACCTCAACGTCGTGCGCACCGGGAGTACCGTTTCCAACCCGTCGGCATACATCCTTGATACCGGAGAGAAGCTCACGACCCGGTTCCTCCGCGGCGACCAGATCACCAAGGCGGGCCTCGATATCGGTGAGCCGGTCACGCCGGCGAGCGAGCTGGTGATCATCCCGTTCCCGGCGGTGAAGCAGGGCCAGTCGCTTCGGCTCCGAGTTTCGGAGACCTACACCGACTCCGCGCGCTACCGCGTCGAGGGGGACGAGTTGATCTGGGACCGGAGCTTTGCCCGCCCGGCCAACGCCGTCGTCCTTCCCGCCGGATGGTACCTGACCCACAGCGCTGTCCCCGCGACGGTCTCACTGACCGACGACGGTCGGGTGCGGCTCGACTTCGTCAATCCTCGACTGGATGAAATCCAGGTCCTGATCGTGGCGAAGCGGCGGCCGGCGGGGACTCACTGACTCTACATGTTTTCCGGCCAGCAAATCGCGTCACTCCTCCGCGGGTGCGGCATCACCCACGTCGTCACGGTGCCCGACAGCACGATCGGCCGGTGGGACGAGTCGATCGCGGGCGGCGGGATTTCCCTGGTCCGGGTATGCCGGGAGGGCGAGGCCTGGGCGGTGGCGGCCGGTCTCCACCTGGGCGGCATGGCGCCGCTGGTCATGATTCAATGCACCGGCCTCTTCGAGTCGGGTGACGCGCTCCGGAACGTGCTGCACGACTGGAAGCTGCCCATCCCGAGCATCATCGGGTACCGGAGCTTCCTCAACCAGGAGACTCTCCCCGGCGACACCTGCCTGGTCTTCACCGAGCCGATCCTGCGCGCCTGGGAGATCGACTACCGCCTCATCACCGCGCCCGATCAATTCGAGGAGATGGCCCGGCACCTCGATGCCTGCCGAGCGGCGGGAAAGCCCGGCGCGGTGTTGATCGCGGAGGGGAAAGCGTGAAGGACTCAGGCGGGATGTCTCTGGTCGAGGCCCTCCGGGTGCTGCATGCAGCCCGCGGGGAAGCCGATGTCGTCGTGTCCGCGATGGGCGCGGCACGCGAATGGATGGGGTTGGGCGCCCATCCGCTCGATTGGGTCTTCGTCCCCTCGAGCATGGGGCAGGCCACCTCGCTCGGACTCGGGCTCGCGCTGGCCCGTCCGGATCGGCGCATCGTGGTGCTCCACGGCGATGGGGGCCTGCTCATGAACCTCGGCTCCCTTGTCACGATCACCGCGCACGCCCCGGAAAACCTCGTCATCCTGCTCTTCGACAATGGCGTGTACGAGGTGACCGGGGCGCAACCGACCCCGGGCGCGGCGGCGGGCCGCGCCGGCGCCGATGCGCTGGACTTCGCCGAGCTGGCGCGGGCGAGCGGGTTCCACTCGGTGTTCCGGTTCGCCGCCCTCGCGGAGTGGAGCCGGGACATCGCGGCTGTTCTCGGGGCAAAGGGCCCCACCTTCGCCGTCTTGGAGGTGGCACCGGTGCCGGGAGCTCCGGGTCCGCGGTCGCCCGGCCCGGCGCCGGAGCGGGCTCGGAGGTTCATGGCCGCGCTGTCCGCAACGAGGGGCCGGTGACGAAGGGGCCCGAGCTCCGGCGCGCGATTGGACTGCCCCACGCCACCGCCCTGGTGATCGGCACGATCATCGGGGCTTCGATCTTCGTACAGCCTTCCGAAGTGACCGCGCGGGTCCCCTCGGTGCCCGGAGTACTCGGCGTGTGGGCGCTGGCCGGCGCGCTGACGCTGATCGGCGCCTTGGTATGCGCAGAGCTCGCGTCCAGCTTCTCGCGCACCGGGGGCGTCTACGTCTACCTCACCGAGGCCTTCGGACCCTGGCTCGGATTCCTGTGGGGCTGGGCGATGTTCTGGAGCATGCACTCCGGCATCATCGCGGCGGTTGCCGTGGTCTTCGCCCGCTACGCCGGCTATCTCGTGCCGCTCGGCCCCGGTGGGACCAAGGCAGTGGCGATCGGGGTCATCCTCCTGCTCTCGCTTATCAACTACGCCGGCGTGAAGCAGGGGAGCCGGCTGCAGACGGTGTTCACCGCCGGCAAGCTCCTGGCCGTGGTGTTGATCGTGGCGGCGGGCTTCGCGCTGGGCGGCAAGGTCCCCGGGCATTTCATCGGCGCCGCGGCGGCTCGGCCGGTGGTACCGGGCGATTTCCTGACCGGCTTGATCGCCGGTCTGTTCGCCTTCGGCGGCTGGCACATGGTCACCTACGCTTCGGATGAGACCGTGGATCCCAGGACCACCATCCCCCGCGCGCTGGCAATCGGCACGATCGTCGTGACCCTGGCCTACCTGGCGATGAACGCGGTGTACCTGTACGTGCTTCCGCTCGACCGGGTGGCCACCTCCACCCGGGTCGCCGCCGACCTGGCCGATGCCCTGCTGGGATCCGGCGGGGGGAGCGCCATGTCCGCCATCGTGATGTTCTCCACCTTCGGCGCGCTGGCGGGAATCATCCTGACAGGGCCCCGGGTGTACCTCGCGATGGCGCGGGATGGGCTTCTCTTCCGCTGGGCCGGCGTCATTCACCCGCGCTTCCAGACGCCGCATCGGGCCATCGCGCTCCAGGCCATCTGGGCGTCGGTGCTGGTGGCTACCGGCACCTTTCGCGCCCTCTTCACCCGGGTGATCTACACCGAGTGGATATTCTTCGGGCTGATGACCATCGGTCTCTTCCTGGTGCGCCGGCGGCCGGAGGTAACGCGCCGGTACTCCGCGTGGGGCTTCCCGGTGCTCCCGCTGATCTTCGCGGTGATGGCATTCGCGATGGTCGTCAATCAGGTGGTGGCCCGGCCCGCGGAAACTCTCACCGGGCTCGGCCTCGTGCTCGCGGGGCTCCCGGTCTACTACCTTTGGGCCCGGAAGGGCCTCGCGTTGAAAGCCGCTCCATGACGATCATCGACGTCCACAACCACTACTACCCGCCCGCCTTCCTCGACGCGCTCCGCACCGGAGCCAGCGCCCTCAAGGTGAAAGACGATGCCGACGGCAATCCGGTGCTCTATTCCCCCGGCGACGCCAATATCGCCGTGAAGGGGCATCGGGACATCGCCTTCCGCGAGCAGGTGCTCGACCAGGAAGGCATCGACCGGCAGTGGATTTCCCTTACCTGCCCGGGCACCCTGCTCGAGCTGCCGGCTCGCTCGGCTATGCTGGCGGCCCTGGTCAACGACGCCCTGGCCGAGGTAATGGCCACCCGGGGCAAGCGATTCACGGCGCTGGCCACGCTCCCCCTCAACGACGTCAAGGCGTCCGTGGCGGAGTTCGAGCGGGTGAACTCCCTCGGCTTCAAGGGATGCATGGTGTTCGGCAATGTGAACGGCACGCCCCTGGCGCATCGAAGCCTGTGGCCCCTCTGGGAGCGGGCCAGCGATGCCGGCGCGGTGATGTACATCCACCCGACCTTTCCGCTCGGGGTCGAGGCGATGGAATCCTACTGGCTGATGCCGCTGGTCGGATTTCTGTTCGATACCACCCTCGCGGCGGCGCACCTCGTTTTCAGCGGTGTGGTGGAGCGATTTCCCGGTATCAAGTGGGTGGTCGGCCACCTCGGCGGCACCATTCCCTACCTAGTCGAGCGGCTGGACCGGGGCTACCAGGCATTCGCGGAGTGCCGCAAGGACCTGAAGCGCCCGCCCAGCGAGCACCTGAGGCGATTCTACTACGACACCGTCAACTTCGATCCCAACGCGATCCGGCTGGCCATCGCGTTTGCCGGAGTGGATCAGATCCTGGCCGGCAGCGATTACCCCCACCAGATCGGGAGCATTCCACGAATGCTCTCGAGCATCCGGTCGCTCCGGCTGCCCCAGGCCGATGAGGCCAAGATCCTGGGCGGCAACGCTGCACGCCTGCTGGGAGTCTAGGAGGGCCCCGATGTCCACCACGACCGCTCTCGGCATCCCGGAGCTGGCGGGCCTCGCTACCTACACGGAGGCCGCCCGGATCGGGTATTCGGTCGAGGAGAACGTCCGCCGCCTTCTTC
>JBGPVQ010000212.1:0-5537 GCA_041491785.1 Gemmatimonadota bacterium
GGACGACTGGCGGCGCAAGATCGACGACGCGGTATCGCTTGCCCGGCGCAGCGATGCGGCGATCATCGTCGTAGGGCTCGAGGAGGGCGAGTTCCGGGACCGCGCTTCGCTCCGCCTTCCCGGACACCAGGAGGCCCTGATCGAGGCGGTGGCCGCCGCGGGGCGGCCGACGGTCGTGGTACTGGTCGGAGGGAGCGCCGTCGGTATGAGCTCGTGGCTCGATCGGGTGGGTGCGGTGGTGGACGCCTGGTATCCGGGTGAGGAAGGCGGGGACGCCGTGGCCGATGTACTGCTCGGGCATTACAACCCTGCGGGACGGCTCCCGATCACCTTTCCGATCTCCGAGGGTCAGCTCCCGCTCACCTACAATCACAAGCCGACCGGCCGCGGGGACGACTACCTCGATCTCACCGGGCAGCCGCTCTTTCCCTTCGGGTTCGGGCTCAGCTTCTCCTCATTCCGCTACTCTGCCCTCGAGATCACCCCAGCCGCAATCGGGCCGGACGGATCCACCGTGGTGCGGTGCAAGATCCGGAACGAGGGGCCGCGGTCGGGGGATGAGGTCGTCGAGCTCTACCTGCGCGATGTTCTTGCCTCGGTGGCACGCCCGGTGATGGAGCTCAAGAGATTCCGCCGCATCCATCTGGACGTCGGAGAAGAGAAGGTGGTCACCTTCACCCTCGCTCCCGCGCAGCTGAGCATGCTCGATCGCGAGCTTCGGCGCGTGGTCGAGCCGGGGACCTTCCGGGTGATGGTCGGGCGCTCGTCGAAGGACATCAGGCTCAGGGGGATGCTCCTGGTTCGCTGAGACGAGGGGTCGTGCGCCACGAGTATGCGTGTGGGTGATCAAGATCGCCCGCGATGCGCCCAGAACCGGTCACGGCGGGCCGGCGCCTCCCGGGGGCTCAATCAGCGCGGGCTCCGGCTCCTTCGACGGCTTGCCGAACATCCAGTTGAGGTTGAGCAGCAGCCCGCGGATCCGGCGCCGCCGGTCCGTCACCTGGTAGAACAGCGGGTCGATCGTCGTATTGCTTTCGAGCGAGGTATTGAACGGGTCGATTACCCGGAGCGTCACACTCAGCCGGTCGTTCATCAGCTTCTTCCGGCCGGCGAGGCTGACCCGGGTCTGGCTGGCGTTCCGGCCCTGCTCGACCGTAGTCGCCCCCCGATACGACACGATCGCCTGCATGTCGAAGGTGCTCGAGACCCGGAAGGAGGCGTTGGTGCGGGCCGTCCAGCCGAAAGTCCTGGCATTGAGTCCCGGCCCCACATTGGACGCGTCACTGACCTGCCGGAACGCGCTCGCGCCCGCGAACCCCCTCAGCCGCCCACCCGTCACGGCGACCGTAGCATCCGCGCCGAATGCGTCGGTCGTAGAGACATTCGCAAACGTCCGCGTCGTGACGCCGGCGTTGTCGATGGTCCGGATGGTTCGGACGGCATCAAGGGTGTGCCGATAGAACGGTGACACCTGCACCGTCATTGTGCCTGCCGTGCGCTGTAGCCCGAGCTCGAACGCGCGGATGTACTCCGGCTTCAGACGGGGGTTGCCGACCGAAAGGTTGAGCGGATCCTGATAGTGCGGCGTCGGGTCGAGTACATCGGTGTCGTCGGGGCGCCGGATCCGGGTGGAGTAGCTCAGCTTCACCTGATGAGCGTCATCGATGTTCCAGGCGACCAACCCGCTCGGGAACACGCTGTTGTAGGGGTTCTCGTACGTCGCGCCGGTCGTGGTCAGGTGGAACCGGGTCGTGGCCCGCTCCAGCCGGACCCCGCCTTGCAGCGTGAGCTTGCCGACCTGGGCATCGAGGATGGCGTACCCGGCATTGACGAGCTGCCGCCAGGTAAAATCCCTGATGCGGGAGGAATCGGGCAGGTAAGCGTTCTGCGCCTGGTTGAACACCTCGGTCTCCAGCGTGGTGTGGATGCGCAGCAGGGATCCCTTGTACCCAGCCTCCAGCCGCAGATTCTTGCTGAGCGGCCGGATGTAATCCACTTTCAGCGAGCCCTCGCGGGGGTGCTCCCACGCCGTCTGGTTCTCGAGGGCCGAGGCGCCGAGCGGCGTCCCGTCGAGTGCCAGGGTGCGCGCGACGACGCTCCCGGGCCCCCCTTCTTGGTCCCGGACGAAGCGCAGCTCACTCTGCAACTTGTGCCCCTTGGCGGCGAAGGTGTGCCGGTAGCCGAGGGTCCCTTCGAGGCTGGACTCGTTACCCCTGCCGCTGGTGGTCCGGTCGGAGAGGCCGGTGAGGGTGCGCGCCGCGTTCAGGTTGCGATACACGAGGCCGTAGGTCTCTTTCTGGTTGCGGGTGCTGTAGAGCCCGTCGAGGGCCAGCTCGTCGTGCTTCCCGAGATCATAGTTCAGGCTGCCGGTCGCCGTGTGCGCCAGCGGGAGCTGCATGCGGGTCCCGGTCTCATCCAGGTAGGTGATCGGGTTGGCATACAGGTTTTGGCGAAAGATCGCATCGCTCCTGGGGCGCCGGTCCCTGAGGAAGCCGTAGCTGCCGTACAGGGTCAGGGGTCCGCGCTGGTAGCCGAGATTGGCGCCGATGTTCACCTGGCCGGTGGTCCCCCCGGCGAGCGTGAGTCCGCCGCTGGTCCCGGCATCGGCCGTCTGCTTGAGTACGATGTTGATGATTCCCGCGGTACCGGTCGGATCTTCCTTCGCCGACGGGTTGGGAACCACCTCGACCTTGTCCACGATGGCCGCGGGAAGCTGGGCCAGGAAGTTGCCGAGCTGTGCCGGCTTCATCGGGCTGGGGCGGCCGTTGATTTGCACGATCACGCCGGAGTTGCCGCGCAGACTCACGATGTTGTCGATGTCCACGTCCACGGCCGGCACGCTCCGCAGCACGTCGAGCGCGGTGCCGCCGCGGGTGGTCGGCATGTCGCGGACCACGTAGGTGCTGCGGTCCGGGGCGAGCTGAACGTCCTGCTGCTTCCCCGTGACCTCGAGCGACTGCAGCTCGACCGCTACGGCGGTGAGCGTCACCGTCCCGACGTCGACGCCCGGGGATGACGCACCGATCTGAACCGGGAGCTCCCTCGCGGCGTAGCCGATCGCGAGGATGCGGACGCGATAGCGCCCCGGCCGGAGGCCGGTGACCTGGAAGGCCCCATCGGCGCCGGCCGTCGTACGGGCCGCCGGGCCTGTGGCGCCGGGGGTCGAGACGACCACCGTGGCGAGGTTGATGGGCGCCTGGTTGGCCGCGGTTACCACGCGGCCCCGGATCTCGCCGCGGGGGGGGGTGGTGGTCCTGCTGGGGGCTGGCCTGACCTGCGCCGCGGCCTGGGAGAAGGTCCCGACGAAGATCAGGGCCGCCTGCACGGCGGAGCGGGCCAGTACCCTCAAGAGCTCTCCCGGGGTGGGTAGGATGGGCCACGACCTGTCCGCCGAAGGCCATCATGACGGCATGAAAATAGACTGGCGCACCTGACAGTTGGATGACAGCGGCGGGAGCGGGGTCCGAACTTTTGCGCGATTGCCGTACTGCACCCCGCCACGGGCGGTGGAGGGCAGGTTTGCAGGCGTTCGGGAGGGACGAAACCAATCCGACGAGCTACGCAGTTACCCCGGAAGTACCCCTGAAGAACCCCCTCGGTCCGGTCGTTGTTGCCGTGAACAGAATCGCCGGCCGAGGGGTCCAGGATCGAGACGGGACCTCCTCGAGGTCTCGCCTTACGGCACCGGCCGCTCCCCCGCCGGCGCCGGGTGCATCTCGTACTCCTTGGGCGGCTCTCCGCCCAGGAGGTTCTTCACGAAGTAATCCCAGCGCCGCCGCACCATGTATGGCTCGTTCCCGAACCCGTGGGTTCGGTTGGGGAGCATCAGCAGATCGAAGTCCTTGTTGGCTTTGATCAGCGCATCCACGACCGCCATCGTGTTGGCCGGAGGCACGTTGTTGTCCATGGTGCCGTGCGCCAGCAGGAGCTTCCCTTTCAGGTTCTTGGCCTGGAGTTGATTGGCCTGGTTGTCGTAGTTGGTGGACCCATCGGCATTCTTCACCAACAGCCCCTGCCATTTCTCCGCCCAGTCGTCTTCATACAACCGATTGTCGTGGTTTCCCGCCTCAGAAATGCCGACCTTGAAGAAATCCGGATAGCGGAACATGGCGTCCGCAGCGGCAAAGCCTCCGCCGGAGTGTCCATAGATCCCGGCGCGGTCCAGGTCGATCCACCCATAGCGCTCTCCCAGCTGCTTCATGCCGGCCACCTGGTCGGGCAATCCGTTGTCTCCCATGTTGCCGAAGTACGTTGCATGAAACGACTTCGAGCGCATCGGGGTGCCCATCGCGTCGATCTCCACCACCACGAACCCGAGCTCCGCGAGCGCCTGGGCGTCCCCGCGTGCCGCCGAGAATTGCCGCCCACTCACGCTGCCGGTTTGCGGGCCGGGATAGATGTGGTTCACGATCGGGTACTTCTTGGTCGTGTCGAGGCCGGTAGGCCGGTACATCAACCCGTAGAGATCGGTCTTCCCGTCCCGGGCCTTGACCGTGATCGGAACCGGAGGCTTCCACCCGCTCGCGAGGAGCGCCGAGATGTCGGCCTTCTCGAGCGCCACCAGCTCCCTCCCGTCGGCGTCCCGCAGCACGCTCACCGGAGGCACGTCGGGCCGGGAGTAGCTGTCGACGAAGACGCGACCCGACGAGGGGAGGGTGATCTCATGATCGGCGTCCTCGGGCGCGAGGGCCTTGAGATTCGAACCGTCGAACCGCACCCGGTAGAAATGCCGAAAATACGGATCGCCGGGCTCGCGGCCCGCCCCGGTGAACCAGAGGGTCCGTTCCTTTTCGTCAATCCGCAGGACTTGAAGCACGTTCCAGGCGCCGGTGGTGACCTGATTCTTGACCTTGCCGGTGGCCAGATCGCAGAGGTAGAGGTGCCCCCAGTCGGAGCGTTGGGAGTACCAGATGACTTCGTTGGTGGCGGGGAGATAGCGCCAGTTGACGCGATTGAATCCCGATTCGAAGAACGTCGGAACGGTCTCGCTGAGTACCTCGCGCACCGCCCCGGTCTCCGCGTCGGCAAGCCGGAGCCACTCCTGCTTGTGGTCGCGGGAGGTCGAGACGAACGCCAGCTGTGAGGCGGACGGGTTCCATTGCGCATCACCCCACTCGCCCCGGCAGGCGACATCGTCGCAGGTGGTCGAGCGGTGCTGGTCGGGCGGCATCTGCAACCGGACCACCCGGTGGGCATCAACGTCGATCACCACCCGCTGGATCATGGTGATGATGCTGTCGCCGGGAAGCGGGTACTTCCACGCCTTGAGGGTCGGGTGGCCGACCCGGGAATCGACCAGGTACATCTCTCCCACGCCCCGCTGATCCTGCTGAAACGTCGCGAGCTTCTTCGAGTCGGGGGACCAGAGCACGATCGGACGGTCGCTGCTGGTCCAGCCGGCGTTGTCGGTCGCGTAACCGAAGTCCTTCACGCCGTCGGTCGTGAGCTGCGATTCCTGCCCGGTGGCCAGATCGCGAGCCCAGAGATTGTAGTCCCGGATGAAGACGGCCCGCTTCCCGTCCGGAGAGGTCACCGAA
>JBGPVQ010000213.1:0-5461 GCA_041491785.1 Gemmatimonadota bacterium
TCAGCGGAACTGGGATTCGGGTACGCGACAGCTATGCAGCTGGTGCCCCCGACGCATAGAGTGAGGGCTAACATACGCTTCAGTAGCGGAAGCTGCCAGCAACTCCTGGCAAGCCGCGATACTTGACCGTGACCGGCAAACAGCGGTCTAGACCGTAGAGCAGGGGCGGCACGACGATTCCGGCGAGTCCGAAGCTCCCTCCGAGAGTCATCCTCCGGAACAGACCCCCTGCCGTGTTGGTGAACAGCCCGAAGATGATCGCCCCGAGAGTCGGTGCCCCGTTTCAGCCACAGCGTGGACGGGGATTTCTCTTATCCATGGCATTCGCCCCCGATCAGGGTTTCCGCGAGTCAGACAGTGGGTACCGATCGTCCCTGCGCCTTGCCGACTTCGATAGCCCGGAGCGATTCGTAGATCCGGAAGAGGACCATCAACAGCTCGCAGTAGATCCGCACAATCAGCGGTCCGATGATGAGAACCAAGATCGCAGATAAGGCGGGGGGCAGTGGGGACGCCGCCGCCAAAGTGTTGCTGTTGCTAAGTATGCCGAGAGCGGCGATGACGCAGATCACGACACCGAGCCAGAAGAAGATCTGGATGACGGCCGGCGTGATCATCTTGCGGAAGGAGAGGAAATCACCCATGGTGCGCTCCGGTGTGAGAGAATGACGTCGGGCGGTGGAGGCAGAGCTAAATCAATCCGAGAATCGCGTACAGGGTACCCATGAGCTTGGCAAAGGGGAACGGCTCGATGCGCTTGATGACCATGATTCCTCCTGGTTGGGGGCGATTGGCACACCAAGGTATCAGCCCGGAGCGGATGCGCTAGAGCCACCCCCTCTCGCCCCCTACTCGGCCCGGAGCGCCTCCACCGGCGCCACCCCCGAGGCCCGGCGCGCCGGAATCAGGACCGAACCCGCCGCGACCAGCAGAAGCAGCACCGGAATGGTGGCGAACGTCGCTGGGTCCAGCGGCGCCACGCCGTACAACAGCGTGCGCAGATACCGGGTGAGGAATGCCGCGGTCAAGAGACCGATGACCACCCCGACACCCGCCGGCAGCATTCCCTGGCGCAGCACCAGGGTCCGCACCGAGGCGATGTCGGCGCCCAGGGCCAGCCGGATTCCGATCTCCCGGGTACGCTGACTGACCGAGTAGGAAATCACCCCGTAGATGCCCACCGCCGCCAGGATCAGCGCGAGCATCGCGAACCCGGCCATGAGAGCCATGGTAAAGCGTTGTTCCTGGGTGGCAGCGGCGAGCACATCCTCGAGGGTGGCCACCTGGGTGATCGGCAGATCGGGATCGATGCTCCGGACGATGCGCCCGACCGGTCCCAGGAGGTCCCTGGGATCTCCGGTAGAGCGCAGCACCAGAGTCATCGACCGCCGGGGGTTGCGGAACATGGTGCCCCACTGATTGTGGGGCAGGAACCACTTCCGCTTGACCACCGCGGTGAGGCTGTTGTGGTGCACGTCCCCGACCACGCCCACGATGGTGCGCCACGGCTGCATACGATCGCCGACCCGAATCCGTTGGCCAAGCGGATTCTCACCGGGGAAATATTCCCGGGCGAGGGTCTGGTTGATCGCGATCACCGGCGGCCCATCCGGGGTGTCGCTGGCATCGAAGAAGCGGCCGCTGATCAGCCGCTCCTGCATCGCTTCGAAGTAACCCGGAGTCACGACCTGCCAGTCGGCAGAACGGCCTTGCGCGTTCTCGGGCAACGGCTTCCCGTCAATCTCCATGCCCGCATCGCCGATTTCCGAGACGAGCGGGAGCTGACGCACAAAGCCGCCCGCCTGCACCCCGGGAAGCCGGCGAACCCGGTCACCCAGATCCTGATAGAATCCGGCGACCCCTTGGATCTTCGGGTATCGGGCCGACGGGAGTGAGAGCCGGAGAGTCAGCCCGTTCCGCGCGTCGAAACCGGGATCGATGTTCTCCAGGTTTCGGAAGCTCCGTACGGTGAGCCCCGCCCCGATGACCAGCACGACTGCGAGCGCCATCTCGGCCACCACCAGGAGGGTGCGACCCCGGCGCCGGCTGGGGCCGCCGCTCTGCCCCTTGCCTCCGTCGCGCAGCGTCCTGGCCAGGTCCATGCTGGCAACTCGCGCCACCGGAATCAGGCCGAAGAGGACGCCGGTGGCGAGCGCAAGGGCCATCGTGAACCCCACGACCCCGAGGTCTACCCGCAGCTCGGCCAGCCGCGGGATCGTGGTCGGCGCTCGGGCCACGAGAATCCGCACACCGGCCCACGCCAGCCCGAGACCGAGGGCACCCCCAGCCAACCCGAGTAGGAGGCTCTCCGTCAGGGCCAATCGCAGCATGTGCCGCTTCCCCGCCCCCAGCGCCGCCCGGACGGCCACCTCGCGGATCCGGCTGTCGGCGCGGGTCAGGACCAGGTTGGCGACATTGGCGCAGGTGAGCAGGAGGAGGAGCACCACCGCCGCGGCCAGCACGCTGAGGGCGAGTTGCACCGTCCCGGTGACTTCCGCCAGCAACGGGACCGCGAAGGCGGTGAACCGCATTGCTTCGGGGTAGAGGTGCTCGTCGGTCCAGCGGCGAGTCAGCGCCCGGAGCTCCCCGGTAGCTTGCTCCGCCGTAACCCCCGGTTTGAGCCGGGCGATCCCGTATTGTCCGTGACTTCCCCGGACCGGCGCGCTCCGGTTGGTCTGGATGGGCTGGATGAGCTGTGCGGTGGAACGGCTTTGAAACTCGAGTGGGAATCGGAAGCCGCGCGGCATCACGCCGAGCACCGTGACCGATTGCCCGTCCACCTGGATGCTCCGATGAACGATCGATGGATCGCCGCCGAATCGTCGCTGCCAGAGGTCGTACCCGAGCATCACGACCGACGCCCCGTTGGGAATGTCCTCCTCCGGGGTGAACGACCGTCCCACCGCCGGCGCCATGCCGAGGACGCTGAGCATATTGGCGGTCATCTGGACGGCGGCAACGCTCTCGGGACCCTGATTTCCAGTCAGGGCGACCTCGCCGTTCTCACCCCAGGAGGCCACATCCTCGAACAGACGGGTCATTCGCTGGTAGTCGAGGTACTCGGCTTCCGAGAGCCAGGTCTTGTCGAAGTTGCTCCAGCGACTCCAGATCAGGGCGAGCCGCTCCGGCGCCCGATAGGGTAAGGGCTTGAGCAGGACGGCGTTGACGACGCTGAAGATGGCGCTGTTGGCTCCGATCCCCAGCGCCAGCGTCAGGACGACGAGGGCAACGAAGGCGGGGCGCCGGGCCAGCGCGCGAAGGGCCAGCCGGACGTCCCGGCGGAGATTGGACATGCGGCACCTCGGACGGTTGGGGGCGGAACCGTGCCGAGATTAGATGGGGGCAGACGGCGAAAACGTTGGCGCAGCCGCCGGCAAGGCCCGATCGGAGTGCTACGCGCTCAGCGGGCGGTGCGTAACCAGCGCTGTGCGGCGCGTTCCGCCTTGCGTGAGCCGCCGTAGGCCGCATCGGAGAAGAGGCGGCTGCGGTAGCGACGGCTCTTGGTTTCGGGATTCACCTTGCCAAAAGGAATTCGGGCCTGCCAGCCCTTGGTCTTGGACTGCTTCGAACGAACCCGGACGATCCAGCTCAACGTCGGCCCCCTGTGAAGTGGATGGAACGCTCTCAAGATAATTGCGCCGCGGCCGGGCGTCGCTACCGCTGCTTCTTGAATCGGACCCCGAGGCGGTCGGAAAGGTCGCCCTCTAGGGCACCGGCCGCTTTACCACCGTGATCGTCATCGAAGCGGGGTACTGCCTCGAGTGGTGCACCATGTTGTGCGCCACGACGCCCTCGGCCTCGTCGTAGTTCCTTCCCCCGGTATTGAGGTTCCGGTCGAAGCGCGGGAAGTTGCTGCTCGACACTTCGAGACGGATACGGTGGCCGGCCTCGAAGAAATTGCTGGTGGTCATCGGCTGCAGCGTAACTTTGTACACCTTCCCCGACTCCATCATTACCGGCGGCTTGTCGTAGCCTCCCCGATAGCGGGCCCGCTGAATCGTCTCGTCCAGATTGTAGGCCCGGCCGTCGGGGTAGACGTCGACGAACTTGACGGTAAAATCGGTGTCCTTGGCGTCGGATGAGGCATAGAGCGTCACTTCGATCGGCCCGCTCACCTCGGTCCCTTCCTTGAGGGGCTCACTGGTGTACACCAGGATGTCGGGCCGCGCCTCCATCTTTCGTTGGTCGAAGGCGCCGCCCTGGACCGCGTTTCCGGTGCAGCAAACGTTGCCGCCGTAGGACGGAACCGGGTTCTTGGGGTCGTACACGAACCCGTCGGGCTGGTCGACGGCAGGCGCCTTGGTGGTCAGGACGCCGTCCCCGTCGAGAGTGTTGGCCTTGCCACTGCTGGAGAGAAAAAACGTCACCGGCTCGGCGCCCCGCGACGGCCAGCTGTCCGCCGTCTGCCATCGGTTGATCCCCATGGTGTAATACCGCACCTTGGGCAGGGTATCGACCAGGCCGTTGTTCTCCCCCTTCAGGAAGTGATCGAACCAGCCATAGGTGAGCTCGGCGTAGTCGTAGCGGGCGTCCCCGACGCTCCGCTCGCCCACGATGGTGTTTTCGGTGGCGCGGGTGTACGAACAATGGAGCGTCGGGGCGATCACCGCATACTGCTGGTTCGCGATGTCGGGCCGCGCCGTCTTCCGGACGTGGTTGTACACCGCGAGGTTCGGCCCGACCGAAACGTCGTACCAGGACATGAACCAGAGGCCCGGGACATTGATGGTCATGTCGTCGTGGAAGAGACCGCCCTGGTACCACGCCGGGTCGTTGGGGGTGCGCTGGATCATCCGGCCGCTAGTCGACACCGGCATCGAATCCGCGAAGATGCCCCGGGGCCCGCCCGCGGCGTTCATGATGTCCTGCTCGGGTAAGTGGCGCAGCGCCTGGGACCAGTCCACCGGCGGGGCTTGCTGTGCCAGATCGAAGGACCGGGACATCTGGATCAAGTCAGCTTGTGTGGCTGCGGCCGGGGGCATGGGCCGGACCTGGTTCTGTTCGCCGTAGAGCCAGGCGATGAACAGCATCTGCACGGCGCCGCCCCGGTACCAATTCCCCTGCTCGAAATACGGGCCGACTCGGCCCACCCCGGCGCCGAACCCCTGGGGGTTCATGGCCGCGTAGGCGGGGTTTCCCAGCGCCGCCACCCCCATCTGCCACTCGGCGGTCGAAGAGCAGCCTACGGTGCCGACCTTGCCATTGGACCAGGGCTGCCGCGCCATCCAGGAAATGGCGTCGTCGCCGTCAGTGCGGGGGGCACCGAGAATGTCGTAGTTCCCCTCCGAGAAAAAGTGGCCGCGCTCGTTCTGGACCACGTAGGCGTACCGCCGCTTGACGGCGGTGAGCGCCGCGGTCATGTCGCTGGGCACGCCGTTCCGCACGTCCCAGAAATTGAAATTGTATGGGGTCTTGCTGAAGATGATCGGGTATTTCCTCGAGGTGTCCTTGGGGCGATAGA
>JBGPVQ010000214.1:0-5453 GCA_041491785.1 Gemmatimonadota bacterium
AGGAATCCGTTTTGTGACGAGCCCACCGAGCGCCAGAAGCCGAGCGGCACCGCCCAGTCAGGCTGCACGCAGTCCACCAGCAGGTTGGGGATGTCGTAGGGGATGTTGCTGATGCCCTCTACCGCGCTGTCGTCGAGGGCGGTCTTGGGCGCACCGAACGACGAGGCCATAATCGAGGGGCAGACCACCCGGGCGGTGAGGCCGGTGGGTAGGCCATTCGCCCCGAGTGACGCCGCCAGCCGGGTGTAGGTCGGCGGCCGGTAGAAGTCGTGCTGGATGTCGTCCTCGCGGGAAAAGATCGTCTTGACCGGCACGCCTGCTGCCTTGGATGCCTCGACCGCTTCCCGGACGAAGTCCTGCATGACCCGACGGCCGAAGCCCCCGCCCAGGAAGGTCGTGTGCACCGTGACCTTCGAAGGATCGAGGCCGGTGATCTTCGCCGCGACCTCCTGCACTCCCCCGCCGAGCACCATCCCAGACTGGTACTGGGTGGGCGCCCAGACGGTGCACTCGTCCGCCTGCACGTGCGCGGTGGCGTTCATTGGCTCCATGCAGGCGTGGGCCAGGAGCGGCGCCTCGTAGACGGCGGAGAGCTGCTTCCCGCCTCGCGCCAGCGCGCCCGTGCCCACGCGCTTCGCTACCTTGCCGGGCCGGGCGGCCAGCGACGCCATCTCCTTGCGCATCCCGTCGGTCGTCAGCTTGGCGGCGGGACCCTCGTCCCACACCACCTTGAGCGCAGCGCGCCCCTTCTGCGCCGCCCAGTACCCGTCGGCCAGCACCGCGATACCGGTCGATACCTTGACCACCTGCTTCACCCCCGCCACCTGCTTGGCGGCCGCCTCGTCCCAGCTCTTGGCGGTGCCCCCGAAGACCGGAGACCGTGCCACTACTCCCACCAGCATCCCCGGTACCTGTACGTCGATCCCGAATTCCGCCTTCCCGCGAACCTTGTCGGGAAGATCGAGCCGCCGAACCGAAGTCCCGATGTATCGGAACTCCTTGGGGTCCTTGAGCGTCACCTTCTCGGGCACCGGGAGCGCCGCAGCCCGTTCCGCCAGGTCGCCGTACTTGAGGCGCTTCCCGGTGGGCGGGTGCACGACGACGCCGTTCGCGGTGCGGCAGGTTGCGGCGTCGACCGACCAGGCCGCGGCCGCGGCCGCGATCAGCATCGCCCGCGCCTTGGCTCCGGCCTCCCGGAGCGGCTTCCAGCTCGAAGCCACGCTCATGCTTCCCCCGGTGACCATCGAGGGGAACATCGTGTTGTAGTACTCCTTGCCCGACCCGGACTGTTCCACCCGGACCGATTCCCACGGGACATCCAGCTCCTCGGCGAGCAGCATCGGGAGCGCGGTGTAGATGCCTTGCCCCATTTCGGAGCGATCCACTACCAGCGTCACCGAGCCGTCGGTGCTGACGCGCACCCAGGCGTTGGGCTTGAAGGGCGTCGACACCGGCTTGCCGGGGCCGGGGCTGCAGGAGGGGAGAGTGACCGCAAGAGTGAGTCCCGCGCCGGCCGCCACGCCGGCGCGAAGAAAATCGCGACGAGTCACTGTGGTCGTCATGTCGTGGCCTCCCCCGCCGCACGGTGGATGGCGCGGCGAATCCGCTGATACGTCCCGCAGCGGCAGAGATTCTCGGACATGACGTCGTCGATGTCGGCGTCGGTCGGCTTGGGTTTCTTGGAAAGCAGGGAGGCCGCCTGCATGATCTGGCCCGACTGACAGTAGCCGCACTGAGGCACCTGCTCGGCGATCCACGCCTGCTGCACCGGGTGACTCCCGTCGGCCGAGAGCCCCTCGATCGTCGTGATGGCCTTCCCGGCCACCGCCCCGACCGGCAGCTGGCAGGATTTCTGGGCCTCCCCATCAATGTGAACCGTACACGCCCCGCATTGGCCGATGCCGCAGCCGAATTTGGTTCCGGTCAGGTGCAGTGAGTCGCGCAGCACCCAGAGGAGAGGCGTGTCCGGCGCGACCTCCACGGTCACTGCCTTGCCGTTCACCTTGAATTGAGCCATGTCGCAGTTCTCCGCGAGCGGATGGGGGCGGGCCCAGCCACCGGCCCTCTGGGCCGGGGTGGACCGCTCGTTCAATTTGCCTGCCCCGCCGCCACGCCGCCAGAGGACGGGTGGCCGGAATCAGCGATGGACGGTGAGGGAGTAGGAAGAGGGGTCGACGAGGGCGAACGTCACGTCGTCGGCCGCTTGGTCCACCCGAACCGAGTAGCTGGTCGAGAGCGCCACGTCGGCAACGTGGATGGTGAAGAGGTCCCCGGTGTGCAGGGGGCCGGAAAGGAGGACCTTGGTCGTCCCGGGAACCGGCGCGGCCCAGGACACCTGGACGCCGTTGAGCCCGGCAGCGCTCTGGACGATGCCGCCGGAGACCGTCACGAGGAGGGCTCCGGCCGCGGGACCGTTCTGGAAGTAGCTGACCGTGAGATCACCGGGCTGAGGGCCCGGGCCGGGGCCGGGCCCACCGCCACCGCAGGCGCTGAGCAGCACGAGCGCGCATCCCGACAACCATTTCCCCCGGGTCATGGCTTGGGCTCCCGGATCCGCCGCGGCCCGATGCGCCCGGCGGCCTGGATCAGCGAAGGCGGCACCGCCTGCCCGGCGCGCCGAAACATCGCCAGGAGATCGCCCACATCGAATCCGCCGTTGCGGTTCCCCAATTCGTCCAGAAAGGTCCGCTGCACGTCGCTGAGCTTGGGCGTCCCCAGCAGGTCGCTTACCGCGTCCGCGGCCGCCACCTGCACGGTGGGAACGAACCGTGCATCGAGGTCGTAGCCCTTGCGCATCGTGAGGTTGAGCGTCGTACCGGTCACCACCGTGTCGCCCCGCCACCCGGCGAATATCGTCCCCGCCGGCGGAGTCGCGGTGAGCGTCACCAGGGCGCCCTCCGAAAGGAAGATTCCCTGGCTCAGGTCGCCCGGGGCGCTCGAAGCCACCGTCCCCCCACCGGAGGTAACCAGCAGCAGCCGAAAGTCGAGGGCGAATGCGGCCGTGAGAGTATCCGGCCTGGTGGCGCTGCTAGTGAAGGTCTGATCCTTCGCGCCCCCCTGGCTCCACGAAAGGAATTGGGCCCGGGTTTTCCCCGCCGCGAGGAATTGAGTCGGATCGACGTTCAGCTGAAGCTGATCGCCGCCGGGAACGATTTCCTCGTAACGACCCCAGAGGTCTCCGTTGATCCGGATCTGGGCGCCGTTCAGGGCCTGAACTACCGAGGGCGGGCGCCGAATGAACCGGAAGCTCATGTTCCCGTTGGCCAGTTGCTGGATCTGGTCGATGCCGAAGCCGATGAAATTTCCCGGGTTGTCCCGGGCGGATGGGTTGCTGAGGAGCATGAAGCGGCTGTTGTTGGTCTGGCCGGGGTAGGAATCGCCCCGGTCCCCCCGGTTCCGGCTCCCGGTGGCGCGGAGCTGGTTCAGCCCGTCCGCCTGGATCAGCTCGACTCCCTGCACCGTGCCGACGTTGACGGTATTGGAAAAGCGTCCTACCTGGATTGTCGGATCGTCCATCAGCCAGAGAAGGAGCCCGGGAGACTTGGCGCAGAACCCAAGCCCCGAGAGTGGGCACGTGTCGGGAAGGATCGGATTCATCTGGGCGGTGTCGCTCAACACCGCGGCGCGGTTTTCGGCCAGGACATACTCGTTGCCGTTGTCGGTGCGCGCGTAAAAAATGGTGTCGGTGAGGAGGCGCGGACCCGTCACGACGGTGCGGCTCCCGCCGAGGGTATCGACGGTGGCCCACCCCAGCTGGTTGAGCGACCAGGCATCGTAGGACGAGGGGCTGTAGGGCCGGGCGTAGTTGCCCGATCCCATGAGTCCCCACCCGCCGATCCCCTGGGTGGTCCCCCGCGTATCGTAGAGATCGGGAAGCCCGAAGGCGTGTCCGGTCTCGTGGGCGACCGTCCCGACGGCCATGATGTTGAAGCCGTCGCAGGCCGTGGTACCCCCGACCTCGGATTGAATGGTGTAATCGTTCACCTTGATGAACTGGCCGGGAATCGGCTGCCCACCCGGCCCCCGCCGCGGCGTCTTGGTCGTGTACATCTGGCCGGCGGTCCATCCCGAGATCACGAATCGATGGCTCCAGATACCGGTGGGCGTGGGCACGTTGGAGCGGCACTCGCCACCCACTTCGGGTTGGAGAAAGGTGACGAAATCGACCACTCCGTCGTCGTCCCCGCTGTTGGGAATTCCGTCGGGGCCGTCGTTGTCGAACTGCGACCAGGTGGTGTCGCCCCCCGGCCGGTTCGAGATCGAATCGAGGGTGGCGATCAACATGGAGGCCATTCGGTTGAGCGCCCGGGCCGGACACGATGTCGTGCCGGAAATGGTCAGGCCATTGCACCCGTCGGTATAAAACGCCGCCACCGAGTCCATTCGGACCGACGCGAAGACCACGCCGTCCATGCTGATGCGATTGTGGGAGAGTTGCTCGTAAAACGTGCTGATCGAATAGGGGCGGTCGGTCGGGGCCTGGGTGAAGAGCACCCGCTGGTACTCGGAGATCGGATACGGAACGCTCACGTCCTTGTAGGCGATCGCCAGGACCGGCACGTGGAAGGCGCCTCGCACGGCGGTCGCCAGGTCCCCCTGCGCGGTGAGCGCCGGGGCCCGCAGCGATCGTCCGGCCTCGGCATTGAGGGCCCGCAGGTCTCCGCTCCGGAGCAGCGCCTCGCGCCGGATCCGCACCGCGGCCGCCCGCTTGCGCCAGGCCCCGTCAGGGCTGAAATCCCGGGGCTCGAGGAGCACCGGCGTCCCGCCGCTCTGAGTCTGCGCGTGGGCGCGGGGCGCCGCGGCCGCGACGAGGAGGGCGAGGGCAAATGCGGAGCGACGCATAGGTTGGATAGGCCGTAATCTAAGCGAGCGAATGTGGCCGGGGTGTGCTTTCCGGCACCCGGAACGTCATGGAGACGAAGCGCCCCGAGAGCGTCAGCACCCTCCACCGTACCGGGCGCTTGTCCTCCCGGCTCCGGTGGGTTAGTTTAACCCATTATCCCGCATGGGGATGGAGGCGTTATCCCACTTCCGCTGACGCGAGGTCACGTGCCGACTCACACCCTCCAGACCGACGTCACGCTGTTTGAGAAATGCCGACAATTCACCCGGGCCGACGAAATCAAGGCGCTGGGGCTCTACCCCTACTTCCGACCGATCTCCGAGTCGGAAGACACCATCGTCGTCATCGAGGGGCAGAAGCGGATCATGCTGGGGTCGAACAACTACCTCGGCCTGACCCACCATCCCAAGGTGCTGGAAGCGGCCAGCCGCGCCCTGAGCACTTATGGCTCCGGCTGCACCGGCAGCCGCTTCCTCAACGGCACCCTCGACCTCCATCTGCAGCTCGAAGCGGCGCTGGCGGACTTCCTCGGCAAGGAAGACTGCATCGTCTTCTCCACCGGATACAACGCCAACCTCGGACTCATCTCCGGACTGGTGGGCCGCCGCGA
>JBGPVQ010000215.1:0-5401 GCA_041491785.1 Gemmatimonadota bacterium
CCCAGTACCACGTCTATCTCTATATTGTCGGGCCGGACGGCAGCTTCCGTCAGGTCAGTCATCACTCCTACGACGTGTGGGACGGGGGCGCGTTTCCTGATTCCCTGGCGCGGGCGCGGCAGGCCGCAAGCGCGGGGCTCGCCTGCGGCTATTGAGCAGCCTGCGGCGGGCCGCGCTAGACTTATTGCGATCCCCCCGGGCCCGCCCTGCCATGGCCCGGCCGGCGGGCCTAACCCGCACCGCCTCGGAAGGACCGAACCAAGATGCCCGCCGCGCCCGCCCTTCTCCTCGCTTCGCTGGCCCTCGCCGGAGTGTCGCAGCGCGACGCCGCTCCTCCCGGCATTCCGGCCCCGGTCTGTGGTTTCCCGGCGCGGCCGCTGACGGCGCCTCGCCCGGAGGACGTGGCCTCGATGGAGGCGATCCTCACCGCGCTGTATCAGGTCATCTCGGGACCCGCGGGGCAACCTCGGGACTGGGACCGGATGCGCGCTTTGTTCGCGCCGGGCGCCCGGCTCATCCCGACGGTGTATCGGGTCGACAGCGCACCGAGTTTGCGAGTGTGGGATGTGGAGCAGTACATCACGCTGGTCGGGCCGCGGCTCGAATCCGGGGGCTTCTTCGAGCGTGAGGTCGCCCGACGGATCGAGCGCTACGGTGGCGTGGTGCACGTCTTCAGCAGCTACGAGAGCCGGCGGGCGAGCTCCGACCCGACGCCCTTCGCCCGCGGAATCAACAGCATCCAGCTGTGGTTCGATGGGCAGCGGTGGTGGATCGTCACGATCTACTGGGAGGGAGAGCGACCGGGCAACCCGATTCCGGCGCGCTATCTGGAGACGCCGGGGAGTTAGGACCATGCTTTCCTGTCACGCCTTGTGGAGGCTGCCCGCTTCGGGCGGCCCGGCGATGCCTGGCTGATGTGGCGGCGCGCCGGCCGGCGCTCGCGAAGGATTCCGATGAATCAGCCGACCGACGCCGGGCTGGTCAGGGCCATCCGCAAGTGGGATCTGGTCGCGATGGTGATCAACGGTATCATCGGGGCCGGGATCTTCGGCCTGCCATCGGAGGTCTTCCGCCGCATCGGAGTCTACAGCCTGGTCGCATTTGTGGTCTGCGCCCTGGTGGTGGGCCTGGTCATCCTCTGCTTCGCGGAGGTGGGCAGCCGGTTCAGCGGAACCGGGGGGCCATACCTCTACGCCCGCGAAGCGTTCGGTCCGGTCGTCGGCTTCGAGGTCGGCTGGATGCTGTGGATCGCGCGGCTGACGGCGCTCGCCGCCAACTGCAATCTGTTGGTCGGGTACCTTGGCTTCTTCTGGCCGGGAGCGGGATCGGAGGCGGGCCGCGCGGCCACCATCGGCGTGGTCATCATCGGGCTGGGGGCCCTTAATCTGACCGGAGTACGCAACTCGGCGGTTGTCGGCGATGTCTTCACCGTCGCCAAGCTGCTGCCGCTGGTGTTGTTCGTTTCGGTGGGGTTGTTCTTCATCCACCCCGGGGCCTACTCCTTGGGGGCACGGCCGGCATTCGGCGACTTCTCGGTCTCGGTTCTGCTGCTGGTGTACGCGTTCACCGGGTTCGAGATGGCGAGCATACCCGGCGGCGAAACGCGCGACCCGCGCCGGGACCTTCCCGGCGCCCTCCTGATGGCGATCGGCGTGGTGGCCGTGCTCTATTTCCTGATCCAGGTCGTGGCGATCGGGACGCTACCGGAATTGGCCGGCTCGGCCCGGCCGCTGGCCGACGCGGGAGGCCGATTCCTCGGTGGCATGGGCGGGGCGATCATCTCCGCGGGCGCGCTGGTGTCCATCGTCGGCAACCTGAATGTGACGCTGTTGGTCGCCGCGCGGCTGCCATTCGCGATGGCCGAACGCCGCGAATTGCCCCGCTTCCTCGCAGCGACGCATCGGCGGTTTCACACTCCGCACGCCGCGGTCCTCGTCACGGTCGCGGTCGCGCTGCTGCTGGCGCTCTCCGGGACGTTCGTCTACGCGGCGACGATCAGTGTGATTGCGAGGCTGCTCAGCTACGCGGCAACCTGCGCCGCCCTTCCGGTGCTTCGCCGGAGGCGTGACGCTCCGCCGGCCGCCTTTCACGCGCCCGCGGGGGTCGCGGTTGCGGTCGCCGCCTTGCTGCTGGCCGGATGGCTCCTTTCCAACAGCACCGCGCGTCAGGCCCGCGATGCGGGGCTTGCGGCGGGCATCGGGCTGCTGATCTACCTCGCCCCCCGGATGGGATCGAGAGGGCTGTCGCGGTGAGGGCTGGCGCATCCGCAGCGGCGGGCTAGGTTCGTCTCCCTACCCTTGGAGGTCCCCATGACGGCACTGACCGCGCTCTGGCTCCCGATACTTCTTTCGGCGGCGATCGTCTTCATCATGAGCTCCATCATCCACATGGTGTTACCCTGGCACAAGAGCGACTACCCCAAGATGCCCAACGAGGACAAGGTGATGGACGCCCTCAGGCCGTTCGCCATCCCGCCGGGCGACTACATGGTGCCGCGTCCCTCGAATACCCAGGAAATGAAATCGCCGGAATTCCTCGAACGGATGAAGCGGGGCCCGGTCATGGTGCTTACCGTCATGCCAAACGGCCCCATGTCGATGGGCCGGAACTTCGTCCTCTGGTTTCTCTACGCTGTCGGTGTTGGAATCCTCGCCGGGTACGTCGCGGGGCGGGCGTTGCCGGTCGGCGCGGCGTATCTCCACGTCTTCCGCTTCGTCGGAGCCACGGCCTTCATCGGATACTCGGTGGCGCTCTGGCAGTTGTCGATCTGGTACCGCCGCGCCTGGAGCATCACCATCAAAGCCACCGTCGACGGGTTGATCTACGCCCTGCTGACCGCGGGGACCTTCGGTTGGCTGTGGCCGCGATAGTCGATGTGAAATCCTCGCTTCGCTCGGCGCTCGGCGTGCTCGGTGCCGCGTTTGCCGCGATCGGACCCGGTCCACTGGCGGGCCAGGGCCGGCCGGCCCGCGAGGGCTACGTGGTCACCTCCGACTCGGCTCGGCTCTATTACCGGATCGTGGGGCGTGGGCCCGATACGCTCATCGCCATCCACGGCGGGCCGGGGGTCGATCTCGAGAGTATCGCCGCGGACTTTGCCCCTCTGGCGGCCCATCACGTGGTGATCTTCTACGATCAGCGCGGCGCGGGGCGCTCCGAACTCCCCGCCGATACCGCCCGGTTGGTCGCGGCGCGTCAGATCGCCGATCTGGATGAGGTGCGGCGCCATTTCGGGGTTCGCCGGGTGACCCTGGTGGCACATTCGTACGGGCCCCTGCTCGCCGCCTCCTATGCATTGGCCCACCCTGCGGCGGTGCGCGCGATGGTGTTCTTCGGCCCGTTGCCGCCCCGGCGCGGGGACTTCTGGCAGCGCTTCGCCGCCGGCATGCGCCAGCGCCTCGACAGTACGGCCACCGCCCACCTGAGCGACGCCAACCGGCGGCTCAAGGACCCCCAGGCCGACGTGCGCCAGGCGTGCAGGGACTTCTGGGCCATCGCGCTCAAGCCCCGGCTCGCCGAACCGGCCCGGACCCAGCCGCTCATCCGGTCCGATCTCTGCGGATCGGATCCTGCCGGCATCCGCTATGGGCTCACCACAACCAACCGCGTCGTCATGGCCTCCTACGGGGATTGGGACCTGCGGGATCGGCTTCGTCACCTGGACGTTCCCACCCTCATCGTTCACGGGGAGGAAGAGGCGATCCCGATGGACCTGGTGGAGGAGTGGGTCGCGGTCCTGCCGCACGCCCGGCTGCTGCGGGTACCGCGGGCCGCTCACTTCACCTACGTCGAGCGGCCGGACCTCGTCTGGCCCGCGGTCGAGCATTTTCTGGCCGCACCGCCGCCGCCGGTGGCGCCCCCGGCCCGTGAAGCGACGGCCCTTTTTGCGGGCGGCTGCTTCTGGGGCATCGAGGCGGTGTTTGAACATATCAGAGGAGTCCGCTCCGCCATCTCGGGATATGCCGGACACGTCGAGTCGGTCCGGGTGGTGTTTGACCCGACGGTGGTCAGCTATCGCCAGCTCCTGGAGGTCTTCTTCACCGTGGCGCACGATCCCACCCAGCGCGACCGCCAGGGTCCGGACTCCGGTCCGGAGTACCGCGCCATCGTGTTTTTCCAGGATCCGGCCCAACGCCGGATCGCGGAGGACTATGTCGCGGAACTGGGCCGAGCCAAGGTCTTCCCGAGACCGATAGTCACCGAGATCAGACCGCTCAACGCATTCTATCCCGCTGAGGCCTATCATCAGGACTTTGCGGTCCGCAACCCCTCGGACCCCTACATCGTCGTCAACGATCTTCCCAAGCTGGAGCATCTGCGGCGGGCCTTCCCGGCGCTCTATCAGGAGCAAAAGGCGCCTTAAGCCGGGCAAACACACCGAATCGACTTGAACCTGTCGGGCGTTCACAAGCAGGAGCCGTATGCCGAAGTACTTGATCGAGCGCGAGATTCCCGGGGCGGGCAAGTTCACAGCGGAGCAACTCCAGGCGATCGCCCAGAAATCGTGCAGTGTTCTCCGACGGCTCGGATCCGAGATCCAATGGGTGCAGAGTTACGTCACCGGGGACAAGATCTACTGTGTGTACTACGCTCCCGACGAAGCGATGATTCGGGAGCACGCCCAGCAGGGCGGATTCCCCGCCGATCGGATCTCCGCGATCACCTCCGTGATCGACCCCACGACCGCGGAATAGACGGGGCGTAGTCCCAATCGCCGAGGCAAGCCACCATGCCGAAGGCTCCTCCGGAAGACCGGCGTCTCGGCCGGCTCACCAGGATCTGTCTGTCACTTCCGGAAGCGACTAGCGAGCGAAATGGGAGCCACGCCACCTTCCGGGTGCGTGGGAGGACCTTCGCCTACTATCTGGACGACCACCATGGTGATGGGATCGTTGCCGTTGCCTGCCGGACGGCCCGGGGGGAAAACGTGGACTGGGTCAGATTGGATCCCGTCCGGTTCTACTTGCCGGCCTATATCGGACCCCGGGGCTGGGTGGCGCTTCGGCTCGACGCTGGCCCGGTCGATTGGGAGGAGGTGGCCGATCTGGTTGTCGACAGCTACCGGCTCGGGGCGCCGAAGCGGCTCGCCGTGCTGGCGGAGCCTCGACCGGCTTGACGCCGGCGTCCAGGCGGGCCTAGTTCCAGAGCGGAGTGGCCGTGGCACCGCGGCCGTGGCCGTTTCGTACGGGAAGGCAGCCCACGCATGAGATGTCTCCGATGGACGCTCGGTACCGGGAGCCTGCTGGTGGGGGTGATCAGCCTCGGGGCGGCCCAGGGCAGTTCCTCGGACACCGCGCGCATACCGGCCACGACGAGCACGGTGACCAGCGAGCTGAAGCAGAGCGAGTCCAACAACGACCAGGTTGCTTACGTCGACAACCGATCCACCCAGAACATCGTC
>JBGPVQ010000216.1:0-5361 GCA_041491785.1 Gemmatimonadota bacterium
CGGAGCTGCTGGCCCGGATCCGCGTGGCGATCCGCCGGGCGGCGCTTCCACCGGGGGCGCCCCGCGATCCGGTCTTCGAAGTCGGGGATCTGCGGGTGGATCTCGAGCGGCGCCGGGTAACCCTGGCCGGCGATGAGATCCATTTGACGCCGACGGAGTACAAGTTGCTCGCCGCGCTGATCCGGCACGCGGGAGGCGTCATGACCCATCGCCAACTGCTGGAGGAAGTATGGGGGGCGAATTATACCGGGCAGACCCACTACCTGCGCGTGTACATGGCGCAGCTACGCCACAAGCTGGAGCCCGACCCCGCCCGGCCCCGCCTGCTGATGACGGAGCCCGGCGTGGGATACCGCTTGAGAGACGAGCTCTGAAGCGGGGACCGGCTACCGGTAGCCGGTTACCGCTCCCCCGGCCGGCGGCTCCCCCTTGAGCCAGTACCCGAACCATTGCCGCAGCCGTCCCAGCCGGTCCACCAGCAGCCACGGCTCCCCGCTGCGCGACAGCTCGTGGGTCGAGCGCGGATACCGCACCAACTCGACCGGCACGCCTTGTTTCTTGAGCGCCATGTACCAGAGCTCCGCGTTGCCCATCGGGGTCCGGTAGTCGTCCTCCGACTGCACCAACAGCGTCGGCGTTTTGACGCGGGTTACCTTCCGGATGGGTGAGAGCGAGTCGTACATCGCCTGGTTTTCCCAGGGCTTCCCGTAGAATTCGAATTCGGTGAGGCCCTGCGCATCCGAGGCGCCGTACCAGAAGGTCCACTCGCTGATCATGCGGTCGGTTTGCGCGGCCTTGAAGCGGGTGGTCTTGGCGGTGACCCACGCCGTCATCACCCCGCCGTAGGAGCCGCCGGTCACCCCCATATGGGTCGAATCGACGTCGGGGCGCTTTGCCACCACGTCCACCGCCTTCATGAGATCCTGGTAGTCCTCCGCGAACCACCGCCCCCGGGTGGCAAAGGTGAACGGCGCGCCGTATCCGCTGGAGCCGCGGGGATTGGTGAAGAGCACCCACATGCCCGCGCCGGCCAGATTCTGGAATTCGTCGAACCAGTTCTCCCCATAGGCCGAGTGGGGGCCGCCGTGGATGTAGAGCACCAGGGGATACTTCTTTCCCGCCTCATACCCGTACGGCTTCATGAGCCAGGCTTCGATGTCGAGATTGCCCACCGACTTGTAGGTAAACCGCTCCGCGTCGGCCCAGGCGATCTCGGCGTTCACCTTGTCGTTGATCCGCGTCAGCTGCCGTTCGCCCTGCCCGTCCGCCGAGGCGACGAACAGCTCCGCGGGCTTGGTCATGCTGCTGGAGATGTAGGCCACCACCTTGCCGTCGTTGTCCCAGTCGAAACCGCCGAGCCGGCGCCGGCCGCCCAGCGCCTGGGCCACCTTCTTCGTGGCGGGATCGAGGGTGAGCAGCGCCGAGCTCCCGCCGATGGAGGCGCTGAACGAAATCCTCCCGTCGGGGAGCCAGGTGAGCTGCTCCGGTTCGTACTGCCAGTCTCCCAGCAGGTTCTCCGGCGTGCCGCCCGCGGCGTCCACCAGGTAGATCCGTTGCGACGCGGTCCGGTTGGGGCTCGAAACGAAGGCGATCCGCCGCGAATCGGGCGACCAGACCAGCTGGCGCTCGTCGCCGGTGGTGGTGGTAATCCGCCGCGGGGTGCCGCCGGCCGCCGGGATGACGAAGATGTCGGAGTCGTTGCGGGGCGTTTCGTCCCGCTTGGCGTCGTAGGGGAGCCGGGCGAGCGAGTCCCGCTCGGCGCGGACCGCCGAATCGGAACGGAGCGCGGCGTCGGCGGTGAAGGCAATCCACTGCCCGTCGGGAGATATCGCGACGCCCTGGTGCGAGTAGGCCGCGCTGGTCAGCTGCTTCCTGGCTCCGCCCTCGAGCACCCGCATCCAGATCTGGGAGGGACGGTACACCCTCGCCTCCCGGGGGCCGGGAAGGAAGCCGGGCCCGTTGCTCTTGTACTGCATCTCGGTGATGTGCCGCCCGTCGAAGCGCGCCGGATCCACCGGCAGGGTGATGGCGCCGAAGGGCGGCCGAGCCATCGGCTGCATCCGGGCGAAGGGATCCCGCCGGGTCGTGTCCCGCGCCGTGCGGGCGGTGTCCGATTCGGACCAGACCACGATCCGGCCATCCTTCGGCGTCGATCCCGCCGGAATGCTGTCCACTTCGAACGCCTCGCCGCCCGGCTGATCCATCCGCAGAGCCCAGGTACGGCCCTTCCCTCCCGGACGGGTGGACGCGAAGAGCAGCAGCTTGCCGTCGGGCGACCAGCGCGGATTGCTGCTCTCGACCCCGGGCGAGGTCATCCGCATCGGCTCGCCACCCGCCGCCGCCACCAGCCAGACCTCGGTGTGGCGCTTGTTCTCCGTGGTGACCACCGTCGTCACCGTGAAGGCGATCTGCTTCCCGTCCGGCGACACCGCCGGGTTTCCCACCGTGGCGACCTTGTACCAGTCGTTCGGGGTGAAGGCGCGGCCTTGCCCGACGAGCGGTGATCCGAGCCCGGTCAACAGCGCACCGGCAATGACCAGCCGCACCGACCACCCACCGGCCCTCGCGCCGAGATGACTCGTCATGATTCCACTCCTTCAGACATTGACCGGACTTTGGCCGCCGTCAGAACGGCGGACTGAGGCTCACCACCCACCGGAACCTGACCGAGCCGTCATTCCCGTTCACGGCCAGCCGGGCTCGGCTCACGTACAACGGAAAGTCGAAGCGGGTCACGAACACCGTCTGCCCGATCCGGTGGCCGGCCCGGACACCGACTCCGGCGTCGGCCACTAGCGCCGAACCCCGTGCGGAAGGAGGGATGTCGCCGTTGCCGAGCGCCGCGTCGCCGAAGGCGGCGACCCGGACCTCGTTGAAGAGTCGGGCCCGGCTCCGGGAAACTACCCCGCGATCGACTTCCGCGTTGAGTCCGAGCAGGCGGGTGGCGCTGGTCCCGGGCGCCAGCCCCCGGACTCCCCCGCCCCCCGGCATCGAATAGTGTACGTCGCTTCCGGCCAGGAGCGACCCGTGGGACCGCAGGAACGGATTCCCGAACTGCTCGTAGGGATCGGCTCCCGCCACGAACAGCCGGCGCTGCTTGAGGGGCTCCCGGCTGGAGGCCACCCACCCGCCGAAGGCCCGGATCGCCACGCCGCCCTTCTTCCCCACCGGTCGGCGCGCGGTGGCCTCGGCGGTGAAGCGGAAGTACCCCTGCGCGTCGTAGCGGTCGTCGGTCGAAACCCCGCTGCCCCGGTTGCGATACTCGACACCGCCGCCCAATCCGAGCCGCCCGGCCACGGTCCACGCACCGCGCTTCTCTCGGGAGCGGATCCAGATCTGTCCTTCCACCGTCCCACCACCGTCCCAGAGCGCCGGATCGAGATAGTCGGTGTCGTGGGTCACCAGCCAGCGCACCGAGGCGCCGACGCGGGTGTCCGGTCCGAAGCTCTGGTGTCCCCGCTCTTGCCGCTCGAGGCTGGCGGCCAGGCCGGAGCGGCCCTCGGCCCGATAGGCCTCGAAGCTCTGCATCGTGCGCGGCTGATAGGCCCAAGTCGGGTTCCGGAGCCGGTAGTACATCCCCACGGTCTTGCCGGCGGGCCGGGTGTCGACGCTGTAGGAAAGCAGATTCTGGTCGAATCGGCCCAGGTAGTCGCTCCGGAGCCGGCCACCCAGCGTCACCCCGCCGAAATCGTTGTACCAGATGGTGGGCACCAGGCCGACGGTCATCCGGTCGCGCCGCACCGGCTGCGAGAACAGCCGGTCGAGATAGACCTCCCGCCTCGGCGCCGGATGGAATCCGAAGAGGCCCCGCCGCTTCCGGTTGTTGAGCATGTTCCAGTCGTGGGAGCGAACCCCGGGATCCAGCTCCACCGCCGACGGCCGGGCGGGTGTCCTCACGGTGACCCACTCCCGCTCCGCACTCCCGTCGGCGCGGGCCACGACGGAATCGGCCCCCGCGTGCACCACCACCTCGACCGGAAAGATCCCGGGAGCCCGGCGCACCACTTCCACCCGGGTAATCCAGTCACCCGAGCCGGGGCGGGCCGGCGCCGCCAGCACCCGCCCGACCGCGTAGTCGTAGAGGCCGGTGCTGTGCAGCCATTGCCCGAAAAAGGTGGAGAGGTCCCGTTTCGATAGCTCCTCCGCCACCGCGCGGAACGCCCCCTCATCCACGTGCTTGAGCTTCCAGCGCTGGTAGTAGGTACGCAGGATGGCGCGCATCGTGGAGTCGCCCACGATAGTGCGGAGCTGCTGGAAGAACAGCTCGCCGCGGTTGTAGATCATGTTGTTGTAAGTGGCAAAGTCGCGGTAGCGCTCGCTCACCAGGCTGGTGGGCTCCGACCACCCCTCGAGATCGGACAGCAGGATGGCGCGCTCATTGGAGGAGTATCCGCCCCGCGCTCCCTGAGTTTCTTCATACCAGGTGGTCTGGAAACTGGTGAATCCCTCGTCGAGGAATCCCTCCTTCCACTCGTTGCTGGCCAGAATTCCCATCAGGTAGTTGTGTCCGACCTCGTGCAGGATCAAGTCGAGCCCCGCGGAGCCGTCGTGCACCATCATGGGAAACTCGGTGCCGCCGCCCTCGATCCGGTGCACGTTGGTGAGCTGCGGCCAGGCGAACGGTCCGAACAGCCCGTCCAGCCAGCGCAACGCCGTCTCGGTGTTCCGGACCGCCACGCCGCCGCCCCAGCTCCGCTCGTCTCCCGGCCGATAGAGCACGTGCACCGCGACGTCTCCGAAATGGCCCCCCTCATAGCGGTAGGCGGGGTTCAGCGACAGGGCAAAGTGATGGACGTCCTTCGCCACCCAGACGATTCGCTTGCGTCCCGCCGGCAGGGGCCCCTGGTTGTCACACAACCACGGCCCGTAAACGTCCCGCCGATACTCGACCGGCCGCTCCGGATTCCGGTTGGCCCTTTCCCACCCTGGATCGCCGCACACCGGAACTCCGGTGGCCCCCACCACCTGATCCTCGGGAACGTCCAGGCTGACGGTGAAATCGCCGAAGTCCCCGTAGAACTCGCCGGCCGGATAGAGTGGGTGCTCCTCCCAGCCGTACTTGTCGTAGGCCACCACCCGCGGGTACCACTGCGCGAAGTCGAAGGCCCTGCCCCGGCGGCCCTGCCGTCTCGGTACCGTGGAGGGGCGGGCCTCCCATCCCATGTCGACGGTGAAGCTGTCGCCCGGCGAAACCACGCGGGGGAGCCCGAAGCGCACGATCGTGCTGTCCGGCGCGAAGGGATAGATCGCGGTCACCGCCTCGCCCATGATGCGCACGTCGCGCACCCGGTTGAATCCGTAATCGGGGTCCTTCAAATCGTTGAAGCGCCGGCGGTGCTCGGTGCTGTCGGCGTCGGCCCA
>JBGPVQ010000217.1:0-5360 GCA_041491785.1 Gemmatimonadota bacterium
CACCAACTGGTGCGCGCCGCCCGATCCGCCCGCCGCCAGGACCAGCGCGCTCCATCCCCCGGCGAACCCGAGCAGCCGAGTTTCCGGCCAATTCTCCCGCAGCGCGACGTACACCGCCCCGGTGCCGAGAATCGCGCCGTAGAGTGCCACGCTCGTCGGCGAGGCGCCTCCCGCGGCGGCGACCGTCGGGAGAAGACCGAAGCAGGCGAGGGCGACCAGCGCGGTGGCGAATCGCCATCGCCTCCGCACCGCCACCCCGCCCAGCCCGAGGCCGAGGGCGCCGAGGTATCCGAGAAGGACCGGCCCGCCCTGGTCCGGCGGGCCGAGGAATACCGGGGCGAGGAGGCCGCCCAGGGCGGCAGTCGCGCCCAGCCATTCGACGTCGATCAGAAAGGCGACCAGGGCGAGCCAGAGCGAGAGCGCCGCGAGGGTCGCCGTTCCCCCGGTCGTCGGCAGGAAGCTGTAGAGCCGGGTGGCCGCCCAGACGGCGAGGTAGGCGATGCCCGCGCCCGCGCCGATGAGCGCCGCGCCGTAGCGCCGCATTCCCCGCTCGTGTCGCTGCCATCCGAAGGTGGCGACCGCGAGGCCGATCAGGCCCCCGAAGACACAGCGCGCCAGAGGAGAGATCCAGCCGCGGTCGAAGGAGAGCTTGAGGAAGTACCCCGCCGCCAGGATCAGCGCGAAGACCCCGAGTGCGAGGAGGCCGCGCTGACCTAGCCACTGCTCACTGTCCACGGTGGGCGCCGCCGCGACCGGGGGAGCGGGTGGGGATGCCGGTGCAGGTACTGCCACAGGGGAGGGCGAGACGGGAGGGAGGGGAGGCGCCGGCGCGATCGCTCGGACCATCGCCTCGAGCGTGGCAAGGCGGCGCTCCAGCGCGTCGAGCCGATCGTTGGGGCCCATCGGATCTCCCGGGTCAGCTTACTTCGCGATCCGGATGCTGTCCACGAAGTAGTTGGTCTCGCCGAAGCAGCGGGAAGGAATGCCGCGATGCTCCCGGTAGTAGACCACGACCCGGCGCCCCGCGGCGATGTTGATCTGGCGGGCCGCGGCATCACTGCGGACGGTGAAGTTCCACAACGTCGGCGCAACGCCGGGGACGGTGGTGAGCGCCAGCTCGCCCTCCCAGGTCTTGCAGAGCCACCCCTTGCGCGAAAACTTCTGCAAATACCCCGCGCGGGTGCCCTCGGAGTAGCTCCAGCTGAGCGCGCTCACCGTATACAAGATGAAGAAGAGGACCGGAATCAGCACCACCAGCGCGAGGATCAGCTTCCAGCGTTGCCACCATCGGCGGCGCGGCGGGGGCGGTGCGGCTGGGGTGGCGGCGGGCTCGGGGTTCGGCGCGGGATCGGTCATGGGGGAGAAGGTACGTCCCGCCGCGCTACTGATCCAGCCTACCGCTGGAGGGAAACGCGAAGCCGTGGCCCACCGACAAGCGCCAGCCGCCCTTCTGGGAGTCGTTCTTCACATGATAGGCAAAATCGACCCGGCTGGTCTGCACGTCGGTTGCCCGGGTCATCCCAAAGCGAAGCCCCACCCCGAAATCGACTCCGGTCCGCTGCGCCGATCCGCGATACCAGGCACCCCCATAATCCACGAAGCCGGCCAGACCGAGAGCGGTGAGCTTGAGAAAATCTTCGGTAGCGGTCCAGCGGTACTCCGCCGTGGTGAAGAACGCCTGATTCCCGGTGAAGGAGTGCTGCCTGAACACCCGGGGCCCGATCCCCAGCCCCCCGAGGTCGAACTCGGCGCCGGGCGCCGGCCGCTGCTTCCACCCAGTCCCGGCGAACACGGTGGCGAGATGCCGGGACCCGGGTCGCAGGAAGGCCGTCGCCGAGAGGTGCACCGACCCCGAGTCGAGCCCCGCGTCGGTGTAGCGCCCGGTGGCAATGGCCAACAGTTGGACGAAGTGGTGGGGGTTGCCAAACCCGGTCACGGCGCCCAGATACGGCACCACGCCGTCGTCGGGATATCCGAACCCCCGGGGCGTGAAGTTCACGCCGACGCCGACGACGGTGCTGATGTCCACGTCCTCTTCCCGCGCGAACCCCAACAGCCCGCGGGACACCAGGAATCGGGCGCGGCGCCACTGAAGAAACGCGCCCAGCGCCCCGCTGACGGTGTGCCCCAGCGTGTCCGGCCGGACTTCATCGGCGTAGTCGTCCCGCCGGATCTGGCCGTTCACTCCCGCGCGCAGATAGCCTCGGGGGCCGGCCCACACCGCCCAGCTCCCCGCGGCGGCGGCGATCCAATAACGTCGCGCCAGCGCGATCGCCGCAACGTCGGAGCCGTCGAAGAACCGCAAGATCCGCTGGCTGCGCACGTCGAAGTAGGCCGACCAGGCCGAACGTCCGGAGAGTGAGAAGTACGGCTTGGCGAGCGACACGAACCCGAGATCCCCGTCGCTCAGGTGCGAGTACTGCAGCGCGAGGCCGACGCGCCCCGCCAGCAGCCGCGACTGCCGGAAGCCGGTGGTCACCGAGGAACGGTCGGGATCCTTGGAGTAGCGAAGGCTGGCCAGCGTCGCAGTGCCGAGGAAGTTCACCTCTACGACCGAGAGGGTGTACTGCACGCTCGACCCGGAGTTCTTGAACCGGAACTCGGGTCGGGTGCTCCACCCGTCCGCCGTCGTCACCCGGAGCACCAGGCCGGAATCGGTGCGCGCCGAGTCGACCGCCACCCGCCGGAAGATCCCCAGCGAGCGGAGGTTTCGCTGTGTCTCGGCCACCTCGGCGGAGTCGTAGGGCTTGCCGGCCTGGAAGAGCAGCTCGCGGTGCACGACGCCCGGCCGGGTCGTGACGTGGAGTCTGTTGGCCATTCGGGGGAGAAAACCCTTGGCTTCGGCGCTGTCAAAAACGCTGAAGCGGTGCAGCTCGATGGCGCGGACCACCCGGATTGAATCCGCGATGGGCGCGGCCTGTGCGGCCGCGATGGCCGGCGCGAAGGCGGCGGCCGCCGCCGTCACGAGCCAGCGATTCACCATCGGGGTTCGGGGTGTCGGCGCCCTAGCCGAGGCTCTCGAGCAGCTTCCAGAGCTCGATCGCGCTGAAGTCGTGGAAGCGTCGCACCAGATCCGATTCGGTCGGCTCGATGAAGATCCAGCCGGTCGAACGGGTGGCCTCGCTGGAGACGAAGTGCACCCGGCCCCGGGCCGGCTGCTCCGCGGGGAGGGTTTCGAGGTAGACCCGCCAGGACAATCCCCCACGGGCCAAGTCCCCCAGGTGGCGCGCCCCCGGGTGCTCCGGCAGATCTACTGGTGAGGAGGTCATCGCTGTAATGAGTAAGGCCCGAGCGCGCCGTACGAAAGGGGGCGAAAGGCCAGACACCCCGCTAGCTTTGGAGCCCGATGACCCGCCCCCCTGCCACCGGCCAGGCCCTCGCCGCGGCGCCGGCCTGCGCCGCCTGCGGAGCCCCGGTCAGCGGTCGCTTCTGCTCCAGGTGCGGCGCCCCCACCGAAGGCGGCTCCTGTCCCGCTTGCCGTACCCCCCTTTCGCCCGGTGCCAGGTTCTGCCACCGCTGCGGCGCCGCTGCGCGCTCCGCCAGCGCCGGTCGTGAGCGCATCGGCTGGATCGTGGCCGGAGTCGCACTGATTCTTGCCCTCGTGGTGATCGTCTGGCGCTCCGGCGCGTTCAAGCCGACCGTGCCCGACATGGCGAACGCCGGGAATGCCGGTCCCGCGCTCGAGGGACGGGCTCCCGACATCAGCGGGATGTCCCCCCGGGAGCGGTTCGACCGGCTGTTCGAGCGGGTCATCCGCGCGGGGGAGGCCAATGACACCGCGACCGTCATCCAGTTTGCCCCGATGGCGCTCGGCGCCTATTCCCAGCTGGACAGCGTCAACACCGATGCGCGCTTCCACGCGGCCATGATCGACCTCGCCACTGGCGAGTTCGCGGCAGCCCGCGCCTTGGCCGACACCATCCTGGCCGACGCCCCCGGACACCTGTTCGCATACCTCCTCCGCGGAGAGGCGGCTGACCGGCAGAAGCAGGCCGCCGCCCTGACCGTGAGCTACCGCGAATTCCTGGCCCACTATGACGCCGAGATGCGTGCTGGTCGGGCGGAATACGCCGAGCATCGGCCGGTCCTCGACGCATTCAGAACCCGGGCCCGGGCGAGTCTCGGACAATGACATATGCCTAGGACCATCCGCATCGCCCACTCGCCCGATTCCGACGACGCCTTCATGTTCTACGCGCTCGCCGAGGGGAAGCTCGACACCGGGGACCTCCGCTACGTCCACGAACTCGGCGACATCGAATCGCTCAACCAGCGCGCCCTGCTCGGCGAGCTCGAGGTCTCCGCGGTTTCCATCCACGCCTATGCGTACCTCACGGATCGCTACGCCCTCCTCTCCAGCGGTTCGTCCATGGGGGATGGCTACGGGCCCCGCCTGGTGTCGCTGGAGGCCCGGCCGGCCGATCCGCGCTCGGCTCTCCGGGGCCGGAGGGTGGCGGTGCCGGGGCTCCGTACGACCGCGTACCTCGCGCTCCAGCTCTATCAGCCCGAGGTGGAGGTGGTGGTCATCCCCTTCGACCGGATCGGCGATGCCGTGAAGGCAGGCCAGGCAGACGTGGGCCTCCTGATCCATGAGGGCCAGCTGACCTACGCCGACGACGGATTCGAGCTCTGGGAGGACCTGGGGGCCTGGTGGCTGGGCGAGTCCGGACTCCCGCTCCCGCTCGGCGGAAACGTGGTGCGCCGCGACCTCGGCCCCGCGGTGATGGCCCAGATCGCCCGCGACCTGAAGGCCAGCATCGAGTACGGCCTGGCCCACCGCGCGCCCGCCCTGGCCCACGCCAGTCGCTTCAATCGAGGCATCGGCGAAGACCGGACCGACCGCTTCGTGGGGATGTACGTAAATCAGTGGACCGTCGACTACGGTCCCCGGGGCCGGGAGGCGGTGCAGCGGTTGCTCGACCGGGCCCATGAGGCGGGGCTGGTTCCGGGTCGGGTGCAGGTGGACTTCGTGGGGTAGGGAGTCAGGGAGCCGGGCGCTCCCCTGCTTGACCCACCCCCGGCTCATTCCATAGGTTCAGACGCGCCCCTTTTCCCCGGAGCCCCGTGGACTCTGCAGTCGACCGCACCGCCGAATCCGCCGCCATCCTCATCGTGGACGATGAGGAGCCCATCCGAAACGCCCTCAAGCGATTCCTGACCGGACACGGCTACGAAGTCATCACCGCCGGCACCGGAGAGGAGGCCATCGAGGCGGTGCGGCGCCACAAGCTCGCCTGTATTCTGCTCGACGTCCGGCTCCCCGATTCCAACGGGGTGGATCTGGTCCCCCAGCTGATGGAGCTCGAGCCCAACGCCGCGATTCTCATGCTCACTGCCGTCAACGACGCCGCCAGTGCCAC
>JBGPVQ010000218.1:0-5354 GCA_041491785.1 Gemmatimonadota bacterium
CGCTGGCTCCGGTTGCGGGCGGTTCGCGACTTGGCTTGCCGCATCTGCTTCTTGGCGGATTTGGTTCTCGGCACTGCGATTCCTCGTCGGTCTGGGCCGGGCTCTTGGATCGGCGCGCGGCCGATTCCGGGGAAGGCGTAAGTATAGCCGCGGCAATATCTTGACGCAAGAGAGCGAGTTGACTCGGCGGGGCCGGCGGAGGTAACTTCTGCCGCCTCCTGGCCCAGGAATCTTGCCTGCTCGGCGACTTCATCCTTGCACTACCCGTCTTGGTGTTCTCGCTGGTGGCTCACGAGTATGCCCACGGGTACGCCGCGCTCAAGCAGGGCGATGACACCGCGCTGCTGCAGGGGCGGCTGACGCTGAATCCGCTCCCCCACATCGATCCGTGGGCGACGCTCATCATGCCCGCGGCGCTGTGGTATCTGTCCAAGGGGACCTTCACCTTCGGCGGGGCCCGGCCGGTGCAGGTCCGGCCCGATAGGTACCGGAATTTCCGCCGTGGAGACATCATCGTTTCCGCTGCGGGCGTGGCCACCAATCTGGCGATCGCCGTGCTGTGCACCCTCCTGTTCCTGGTGCTGGGTCTGTTGGGTCGGGCGGTGCCCGCTGGGGGGGAGGTACTGGGGGCGGTGCAGCGGATGCTGACCTGGGGAGTATGGCTCAACTTGATGCTCGGATTCTTCAATCTTCTCCCGATTCCGCCCCTCGACGGGTCGCATATCGTCTATCATCTGCTTCCCAGTGGCATCCGCGAGAGGTACCGCGCCCTGCAGCGGCTGGGGTTCCTCCCGCTGCTGGCCCTGATGCTCTTCTTCCCGAGGGCTCTCGACGTGCTCCTGGCTCCGGCCCGGGCGGGCATGGCGCTATTCCTCCAGGTGGCCACCCCCTTCGCTGCGGGGCCCGGATGGAACATCTTTCCGTCATGACCGCCGGGGCCCCCGTTACCGCGCTGCCCGAAACCGGGCTGAACCTGGCTCCTCCGCTGGTGGACCGGCGCGTGGCGCTGGCCGGCGGGTTCGTAGTGGAGCTGGAAGCGTTCTCGGGCCCGCTCGATCTGCTGCTGCACTTGTTGCGCGAAGAGCAGCTCGACATCGCCGATATCCCGATCGCTCGCATCGCCGATCAATTCCTGGCCGCGATTCACGAGCTCGGGCTCAACCAGGCCGCCGACTATCTCGAAATGGCCAGCCGGCTGGTCCGGCTCAAAGTGCAGATGCTCCTGCCGCGAAGCCTCGATGGCGAGGAGTGGGAGGATCCCCGGGCCGAGCTGGTCCGGCGGCTGCTCGAGTATCAGCAGATAAAGGAAATTGCCTATTGGATGGCGGCGGCGGCGGAGCGGCGCTCCCTGCGCTTCGGGCGGGGATACCTCCCACCGCCGCCGGAAGTTCCGCCGCCGCCGCTTACCCTCGACCTCTTCGAGCTGCTGTCCGCGGTCGACCGGGCGATATCCGGAATTCTGCACCCGGTGCTTCACCGGGTGATCGCGCGCCCGCTCAATGTCGAGGGCGCCACGCTTCGGGTGCAGTCTCTCCTGGAGGATCGTGAGGAATTCGTCTGGCTCGAGGCGCTGGGAGTCCGGCCGACGATTTCCGACCTGTTGTCGCTGCTTCTTGCCCTGCTCGAGCTGTCCAGACGGGGCCTCTGCTTCGTGCTTCAACCCGCGGCCTTCGAGCCGCTCCTGGTGCGCCGTGAATCCCCTCGCCCAGCTGCTTGAAGCCGCGCTATTCGCCGCGGCGCGGCCGGTGGCCGCCGAAGAGCTCGTCACCCTCGACCCCGACGCTTCGCTGGACGATGTGCGGGCGGCGCTGGACCAGCTCCGCGAGCACTACGACTTCGATGGACACGGGGTCGAGCTGGTGGAGCTGGCCGGCGGCTACCAGATCCTCTCGCGTCCGGCCTTCGCGGCGGCAATCGAGCGGGCCCAGCTCAACGTCCGGCAGCCCCGCCTCACCGCGGCCATGCTGGAGACGCTCGCGGTCATCGCCTACCGGCAGCCGGTGGGCCGTGCGGAGATCGAGGACATCCGCGGCGTGTCCGCCAGCGGCGTGCTCCGCTCATTGCAGGAACGCGGGCTCATCGAGGTCACCGGGCGGAGCGAAGGACTGGGCCGGCCGCTGCTCTACGGCACGACGCCGCTCTTCCTCGAGCTCCTGGGCCTTTCCGACCTCCAGAATCTTCCCCGCGCCGAAGAGCTCACCATCGCGCTGCAGCCGCCCAAGGCGGAGGCCGTCGGCCCCGATGACGCCGCGGCGTACGTGGCCGCCGACCGGTGAGCGAAATGCGGTTGCAGCGGGCGCTGGCGCGCGCCGGAGTCGCGTCGCGCCGGGCGGCCGAGGCGCTGATCGAGAGTGGGGTGGTGCGGGTGGACGGCCAGGTCGCGACGCTGGGATCGAAGGTGGACCCCGATCGCCAGGCGGTTACCGTGCGGGGAAAGCGGGTGGCCCAGAAGCCGAAGCGGTGGATTGCCTTTCACAAGCCGCTCGGCGTCGTGACGACGGCGAACGACGAAGAAGGGCGGCGCACGGTCTTCGAGTTCGTCCCTCGCTCGGAAGGGCTGACCTACGTCGGCCGGCTCGACGTGATGACCACCGGCCTTCTGATCCTCACCACCGATGGTGACGCGGTGCACCGCCTCACCCATCCGCGCTACCATGTGCCGCGCCGGTACACCGCGCTGGTGCACGGGCTGCCCACGGCGCAGGTGGCCGAGGCGGTAAACCGCCGCGTGGTACTCGAAGGGCGGCCGGTGGTGCCGCTGGCCGTCCGGGTGCGTCCCGGTGTGAAGGGGCGGAGCATTCTGGACGTCACCCTCGCCGAGGGTCGAAAGAACATCGTGCGCCGCTGGGCGGGCGAGCTGGGCCTCAAGGTGGAGCGCCTGGCGCGGTTGGCCTACGGGCCGATTCGGCTGGGCGAGCTGCCGGTCGGCAAGTGGCGCCCGCTTACTCCGGCGGAGGAACGAGCGATCTACCGCACCATCCGTCTCGCCGAGAAGGACTAGGAGCGCATGGCCGAGCCCGCCGCCAAGGAAATTCCGCTTCGCCATGTGACCGAGGAGGTCGGGCGCCGCCTGGTGGGCCAGAGCGGCATGGTCGAGCGCCTGCTGATCGGACTGCTCACCGGGGGCCACATCCTGCTCGAGGGGGTGCCCGGACTGGCCAAGACGCTGGCGGTGCGTACCCTCGCGGAGATCCTCCACGCCAGCTTTTCCCGGATTCAGTTTACTCCCGATCTGCTCCCCGCCGACGTCGTCGGCACCATGGTCTACGACCCGAAGAGCCAGGAGTTCTACCCCAAGAAGGGGCCGCTCTTCGCGCATATCGTCCTGGCCGACGAAATCAACCGGGCTCCGGCCAAGGTGCAGTCGGCCCTGCTCGAGGCGATGCAGGAACATCAGGTGACCATCGGCGGAATCACCTATCCGCTGCCGCAACCGTTCCTGGTCCTCGCCACCCAGAACCCGATCGAGCAGGAGGGCACCTATCCGCTGCCCGAGGCGCAGCTCGACCGCTTCCTGCTCAAGGTCAAGGTGGACTACCCGTCGCGCCTCGAGGAGCGTGAGGTCCTGCTCCGCATGAGCGGCGGCGAGCCGATTCCGGTTCAGCGGGTGCTCGATCCCAAGGACATCCTCATCGCGCGGCGGGCCATCGCGGGAGTGCACCTCGACCAGCGGCTGGTGGACTACATCGTCGACCTGGTCCGGGCCACCCGGGACCCGGGGTCGGTCGGTCTGGCCGCTCTGGCGCCGCTGATCGCATTCGGTGCTTCTCCCCGCGCCTCGATCGCGCTGGCGCAGGCCTCGCGGGCCTACGCGTTTCTCCAGGCCCGCACCTTCGTGGTACCGGAGGACATTCGCGCCCTGGCGCCCGATGTGCTCCGGCACCGGCTGGTCCTCACCTTCGAAGCCGAGGCCGAGGACGTCACGACGGACGCGGTGGTGACGCAGCTGCTCGGCGCGGTGAAGGTTCCCTGAGGGGGTTCACCGCCTCCTATGCCCCCCGTCCCCGCCGAAATCCTCAAGCAGGTCAAAGGCATTGCCCTCCGGACCCGGGGGGTGGTGGATTCGCTCTTCTCCGGAGAATTCCGCAGCGTCTTCCGCGGGCAGGGGATGGAGTTTGCGGAAGTGCGGGCCTACGAGCAGGGCGACGATTTCCGCGCCATCGACTGGAACGTCTCGGCGCGGATGGGAGTTCCCTTCGTCAAGACTTTCACCGAGGAGCGCGAGCTCACCCTGCTGCTGGTGGTGGACCAGTCGGCTTCGACCCGGGTGGGCGCTCCCGTCACCAAGTCGGCGCGTGCCGTGGAAGTGGCGGCGGTGCTCGCGCTCGCCGGGGCGCGGGAACAGGATCGGGTCGGCGCGATTCTCTTCAGTGACCGGGTGGAGCATGTGGTGCCCCCCGCCAAGGGGCGGCGCCATGCGCTCCGGCTGATCCGTGACCTCCTGGCCTTCGCGGCCTCGGGCCGCGGCACCAACCTCGTGGAAGCGGTCCACTTCGCCTCGCGAGTGCTGGGGCATCGGAGCGTGGTGGTGATCCTGTCCGATTTCCTCGCCGAGGGGTGGGAGAAGGCGCTCCGGGAGCTGGCGGTGCGCCACGAGATCATCGCCATCACGGTGGATGATCCGCGGGAGGAGTCGCCACCCGCGGCGGGCTGGATTGAAATGGAGGACGCGGAGAACGGGCGCCGGGCCCTGGTGAACACCGGGAGCGCCGCCGCGCTCCGCCGCTGGCGTGGGGCGGCGCAGGCGCGGCGCGCGCAGCGCGCCGAGCGCCTGCGCGCCGCGGGGGTGGAACACATCGCGCTCGATGTCGCGGGAGAGTACGGACTGGTGCTCCGGCGCGCCTTTGCCCGCCGGATCAAGCGGCGGAGGGCACGCCGGGCATGACCCGCGCGCTGCTGGTGCTCCTGCTGCAGGCGCCCGGGCCGACGGTCGGGGACACCGTCTGGGTGGAGCGCACCGTCGGAGACGTGGCGGGTGCGGTGGTCCGGCCGCAGCAATGGTCGCTGGGCGCACTGGGACAGCAGCTGGGCCCCGCCGAGGTGCGGCACGGGGCGGTCGGCGCGGTGGTGCGCTACGCGCTGGTGCTCTGGTACCCGGGAGAACACCTGCTCACCATGCCCGGTCCGGTGCTGGTCCGCCGTGACGGTCGCTCTGATACCCTCGCCGTTTCGACGGTCCGGATCCGGGTGGGCAGTGTCCTGCCTGCCGGGGAGCGCCGGACGACCCTGCCGCCGCGCCCGGCCAGTAGCGCCATGCCGCTCTCGACCCGCGCCGTACTGCCGGGAGCCATCCTGCTCGGCGTGGTGGGCGTCGGCCTCCTGGCCGCGGCGCTGCGATGGCGGCGTCGGGGCAA
>JBGPVQ010000219.1:0-5315 GCA_041491785.1 Gemmatimonadota bacterium
AACGTGATCGAAGCCCGGAGCCACGAAAAAGGCGACCCGTTCCTCGGCGAGATCGTCCCGCGCGCCGAGCAGCGCCGCCGCGACTCGGGCCGAGGCGTCGAGCAATTCGGCGTAGGTGTGGGAGCCGGTGGCGTCCAGAATTGCGGGGCGCGGCCGGTGCCCGGAGGCGCGCGCGACCAGCGGCAGGGTTGAGGCAGAGGCCGGCATGACCTCAAGAAACGACCGGTCCGAATTCCGGGCAAGCCGCAGCCCTGCCGCAGCAGGCTACCGCTGCCTGGAAAGGCTCGCCGATTCGACAACCGTGTCCGGGGCGGCCGCGCTGGATTTTCAGGCGGCGAACGCCACAACGGCGGTGAGGGTTGCGGAGCTAACTTTCCTCGATGCGCACCATTCTGATCGGATTACTGGTCCTCGTGTCCCTCGACCAGGCGCCCTCGCGGCCATCGACCCCCGGCCTCACCCACACCCTGGCGGAGCTCCGTGCCGAGTTCTCCGGTGAGCGGGCGCTCGCCACCACGGCCTTCGTGGGCCAATACTGGCGGGTGCCGGGAAACACCGGCTTCAACGCGAGCATCGCACGGGTCGTGGGGATCCTCGATAGCGCGGGATACGTCCTGGAGGAGCGCGCCCGCCCCGATCAGCGACTGGCCTACCGCGTCGAGCACCGCCCCATGCTGCGCCCGACCTGGGAACCAGTAGACGGCTCGCTCACGATCGTGGGGCAGAGCGAGCCGATCCTCCGCTACGCCACCAATCACCACATGCTCGGGATGTATTCGGTCTCCACGCCGCCGGGCGGCGTCGAAGGAGAGCTGGTGGACGTCGGCAAGGGCACGGCGCAGGAGTTTTCCAGGACCGAAGTCCGGGGCAAGATCGTTCTGGGCGAGACCCCGCTCGGGCGCCTGTGGACCGAGGCGGTAGCGAGACGCGGGGCGCTCGGTGCGCTCTCCTATCACATGCCGTCATATACCCGGCCGGAGGTGAACCGGACCTCGATTCAGTTCACCGGCATTCCCTGGAACTCGACCCGGGCCGGATGGGGAATTCCGCTGTCCCTTGCCGCGCGGGACGCGCTCAAGGCGGCGCTGGCGGCGGGGCCGGTCCGGGTGCGGGCCCGGCTGGAAACGAAGATTTACCCAGCCGAGGAGTTGACCCTGGTAGCCGAGATCCGGGGGAGCGGGAGCCCCGGCGAGCGATTCGTCTTCAGCGCCCATGTGCAGGAGCCGGGCGCCAATGACAATGCCTCCGGCGTGGGGGACCTGGCGGAGATCGCGCGCGTTGCGGCGCTGTTGGTTACGAGCGGCCGGCAGGACCCGGCCCGAACGCTCACCTTCTTGTGGGGCACCGAAATCTCGTCGACCGCGCGGTTTCTCCAGGAGGATTCGGCGCGCGCGGCGGGGGTTCGCTGGGGGCTTTCGCTTGACATGGTAGGCGAGAACGCCGCCAAGACCGGGGGCACCTTTCTCATCGAGAAGATGCCCGACCCGTCGGCGGTGTGGACCCGGGGTGAGGACCGTCACACCGAATGGGGCGGCTCGCCGCTCACGGTGGGACAGTTGACACCCCACTACTACAACGACTTCGTGCTCAACCGCTGCCTCGACCAGGCGGAGGGAAGCGGGTGGGTGGTCCGCACCAATCCGTTCGAGGGCGGCAGCGACCACACGCCGTTTCTGTCAGCGAAGAAGCCGGGCCTTCTCCTGTGGCACTTCACCGATCAATTCTATCACACCGACGGCGACCGTATCGACAACGTGAGCGCCGCGGAGCTCAAGAATGTCGGGGTCTGCGCCCTCTCCACGGCGCTTGCCCTGGCCTCGGCGGACGCGATGACGGTGGCTCTTGTGGTGGACGAGGTACGGCGGGCGGCACTGGAGCGGCTCGAGCGGGAAGCGGCGCTCAGCGTCGTGGCGGTGACGAAGGAAAGCACCCGGGAGAAGGAACTGCAGATCCTCAGAGCCTGGGCCGACTGGTACCGTGAGGCACTTGGCGCGATCCGGGAGGTGGAGATCGGCGGGGTGTCGGCCACAACGCTGGCACGGATCGCCGCGGCTCAGCGGGACGTGGAACAGGCCTTCGAGACGGCGCGGCGCCGGATTTTCGCGGAGTAGCGCCGGTCAGCCCTCTTCCCGCAACGTCATCGCCGGATCGATTCGGAGCGCGCGCCGGGCGGGAAGCCATGTGGCGAGGCCCGCCACGGCAAGCAGCACGCTGGCCACCAGGATCAGGGTGAGAGGATCGCCCGGCGAGACCCCGTAGAGCAGCTTGCCCAGGTAGCGGGTGGTGGCGAGTGAGGCCACCAGGCCAACGGCGATCCCGATCCCGACGAATCGGAAGCCCTCTCCCAGCACGAGCCGCGCAATCATCGCACCGGTGGCTCCGAGCGCTCGCCGGAGACCGATCTCGCGGGAGCGTTGCCCCACGATGTAGGCCAGCACCCCATACAAACCGACCGCCGACAGTACCAGCGCGAGCCCCGCCAGGAGACTCAACAGTAGCATCGGATAACGCCGGTCGGCGGTGGACTCGGCGAGGCGCGATTCGAGCGTCTCGACCGACAGCACCGGGAGGGAGCAGTCCATCGCCGCGATCTCGGCACGGACCGGCTTTTCCAGTGACCGGGCCTCGCCGGAAACCCGGATCACCAGGGTCATGTCGCCCGGGGTTCCCTGGAGAAACGGATAGTACACCGATGGCCGGGGCTCGATGTCGAGACCCTCGCGCCGCATGTCCCCGACAACTCCGATGACCTCTACTACCGAATCCGGCTCCGCCATATCCACCCGCAGGCGCTGACCGATCGGTGATGACCCACCCAGAATCTGCCGCGCGAAGGCCTTGTTGATGAGGATCACCTTCGGCGCGCCGAGCCGGTCGGCCGGTGCGAATCCGCGGCCCTGGATCAGCGGTGTTCGCATGGCGCGGAAATATCGTTCATCGACGGTGTTGACCTCAGTGACCGGGGCCTGCCCAGGGGGCGGCTCGGGTTGCCCCACGATGTGTACCGATGTGCCGGGAGTGATTCCGCGCAGCGGCAAAAAGTTCACCAGACCGACCCCGGCTACGCCGCCCATGGCGCCGATGCGCTGGGCCAGCTCCTCGTAGAACGCGACTCGTTTCTCCGGCGGGCCGTATGCGTCGCTCGGCAGCCGCAGCTGAACGGTGAGCACTGACTTCGGGTCGAACCCCGGATGCACCGAGAGCAGCTTGGCCAGCGAGCGCACCGTCAACCCCGCGCCGGTCAGGAGCATCAGGCTGAGCGCCACCTGGATCGAAACCAGCGCACCGCGCAGCCTCCGGCCGCGGGGCGCCGAACCACCCTCGCCGCCGCGCTGGGTGAGCGGCTGGCGCAGCGAGCGCTCGCGGAGCGCCAGCGCCGGCGCCAGTCCGAAGGCCACGCCTGCGAGCGCGGTAATCAGCAGGGCAAACCCCAGCACCCGGAAATCGACACCGACTTCTTGAAGGCGGGGAATCTGCCGCAACTGGGCGTGCACCAGCGCGCGGACGCCAAGCGCCGCGGCCAGCAAGCCGAGCCCGCCACCCACCGCCGCGAGGACCAGCCCCTCGACTACCATCTGCCGGAGGATTCGCCCGCGTGATGCTCCGAGCGCGGCACGCACCGCGAGCTCGGTGCGTCGAGCCAGCACCTGGCCCAGCTTGAGGTTCGCGACGTTGGCGCAGGCGATCAGCAGCACCGACGCAATCGCTCCGGCCAGCAGCAGGAGCACCGGGCGCGCCTTCCCGATGACCTGGGCCTGGAGCCCGATCACGTCCGCGGTCCACCCCTTGTTGAATACCGGGTACTCACCTTCGAGCGAGGCGGCGATGCCGTGGAGCTCCCGGTCGGCGGCTTCGGCGGTGACCCTTTCGCGAAGGCGGCCGATCACCATCGCGTAGCGCCCCCGGCGGACCCGCTGGCCGCTCGTCACGGCCCAGGGCTCCCAGTACTCCTCCGAGCCCATGGGGCGAAACCCGCGCGGCATCACGCCCACGACCGAGGCGGTGGCATCCCGAAGGGTCACGGTTCTGCCGATCACCGAGGGATCTCCCCCGAAGCGGCGGACCCAGAGCGCATGACTCAGCACCATCGCGACGGGCGCCCCAGGGAGTGTGTCCTCGGGTACGAACAGCCGGCCCAGCGCGGGGCGGGCCTCGAGCGTGGCGAAGAAATTGGTGGAAACGGCACGGCCGGGGAGGATTTCCGGCGCGTTGCCGGTGATCGGGGCGCTGGCCCAGGTGTAAATCGCCAGGGACTCGAAGCTCCTGGCCCGGTCGCGCCAGTCGAGGAAGTTGGCCGGCGACACCAGGTTCTCGCGCCGGTCCCGCGGGAGATTGTGCTCCCAGACCTGAACCAGCCGGCCGGAATCGGTGTAAGGCAGCGACTTGAGCAGCACCGCATCGAGCACGCTGAAGAGCGCCGTGGTGGCCCCGATGCCGAGCATGAGAGTGATGATCGCGGCGGCGGCGTATCCCGGCCGGCGGCGCAGGCCGCGGAGCGCGTACTTCATGTCGTGCACGAAGTCGTCCAGCGCGGGGGGGGACCACACAGCGCGGGCCTCCTCTCCGATCTGGGCCCGGTTGCCCACCCGCCGCCGCGCCGCGAAGCGGGCCTCCTCGGCATTGGCGCCCTGATGTCGCGCGTCCTCGGCGGCCATCTCCTCGTGGAAGCGAAGTTCGTCCTTGAGGTCGGCCTCGAAGCGGTGCTGGCCGAGCATATGGAGCAGCCGCCGGAGGAGGGTGCTCAAGCCGGCCGCACCACGCTGCGCACCGCGGCCACCAGCTGGTCAAAGGCGGAGACTTCGTGCGCGAGCTGCTTCCTGCCTGCGGGGGTGAGTGCGTAGTACCGCGCGCGGCGCTTGGTGGGTGTGAGCTTCCACTCCGCCTTGACCCAGCCCTTGAGCTTGAGGCGCTGGAGGGCGGGGTAGAGCGATCCCTCCTCGACCCTGAGCGCCTCGGCGGAGAGCCGGCCGATGTGCTGGCCAATGCCATACCCGTGCATCGGCTGCAACGAGAGGGTCTTGAGGATCAGCAGGTCGAGGGTGCCGGGAAGGAGTTCGACTCGGAAGGGATCGCGTGGAGCCATGGCCGGCCTACCTATAGATTAACTATGGGTAGACAAGCTATGGTCGTGCGGACCGGCCGTCAAGCCGGACACTTCTTACGACACGCCGAGCCTTCGGCGCGCCTCCACCGCCAGGGCGGCGTTGGTGGCGATGGCGCTGGTGAAGTAGGGTCCGCGGCCGCCGGTGAAATCGGTAATCACGCCGCCCGCCTCCTCGATGATCGGGACGAAACAGGCCGAGTCCCATGGGCTG
>JBGPVQ010000220.1:0-5315 GCA_041491785.1 Gemmatimonadota bacterium
CGTCCGGCAAAGACCACCATCACCCCGCGCCCCCGGCTTTCCGGGTGGGCCGCCACGGTCACCGCGTCGCGCAGATTGCGCGGCCCGTCCCAGCCGGAATCGCTCGACGTACGCATTGCGCCGGTAATCACGATCGGGATGTCGGGGCGGATGGTCCGGGCCAGCAGGTACGCGGTTTCCTCGAGCGTATCGGTGCCGTGGGTGATCACGACGCCCTCAGGCGGCTGGGCGCCACTCACAATCGCCGCCACCCGCTCGCGCATGGCCCAGAGCTGCTCCGGCCCCCGGTGTACCCCGGGAAGCCGCTCCCAATCCTCGACCCGTAGTTCTCGGCCGGCACCGGAGTCGCCGAGCAGTGCGAGCAGTGCATGGCCGTCCAGCGCGGGAACGTTGCCCCCCACCGCCACGCTCCGCTGCATCGCGATCGTACCACCAGTCGCCAGGAGATGAATCACGTCATCCGCACAGCACGCTGCCGCCGTTGACGTTCAGCACCTCGCCGGTCACGTGTCGCGCCAGGGGGCTGCAGAGGAAGAGGATCGGTCCGGCGATGTCCTCCGGGGGCGGAATCCGCTTGAGGGGGATCGTCGCGGCGATCCGTTCGCGGCCGCCGCCGGCATAGGGCCCCGCACTCATTTCGGTGTCCACCCATCCGGGCGCAACACAGTTCACTGTGATATCCGGGGCGCATTCGATGGCCAGGGACTTGGTCATCGAGATGAGCGCACCCTTGGTAGCGGCGTAGTCGGCGTGAAACGCCTCGCCCCGCTGGCCGGCCGTGCTCGAGACCAGGACCACCCGTCCCCCCGGCCCCATCAGGCCGAGCGCGGCGCGGGTGGTGAGGAACACCGCGTCGAGATTCTGCGCCAGCGTCGAACGCCAGCGTGCTTCGGGCATCTTGGCGAGGGCCACGTCCTCGGCCGGCCAGACGCCGGCGTTCGCCACGAAGCAATCCAGCCCGCCCAGCGCCGCCTTGCACTCGCGGAATACCTTGTCCACCACGCGCGGGTCGGCCAGGTCACCACCCGCGGCAAAGGCCCGCCGGCCCATCGCCCGGATTTCCTTCGCCACCGCTTCGGCGTCGGCCAGGCGGGTGTGGAAGGTGATTCCCACGTCCGCCCCGGCCCGGGCAAAGAGCAGCGCCGCCGCACGGCCGATGCCCCGCGATCCTCCGGTGATCAGCACCCGCTGTCCGGCAAGCGAAATCATTGCCCCAGTTCCTCCTCAACGGCCTCGACGATGAGATGCTCCAGCGTGAGGTGGAGCTCCTGGATCCGGCTGGTATCGTCCGATGGCACCACGATGGCCTCATCCGCGAGGGCGCGGAGGGGCCCGCCTCCCCTCCCCAGAAACGCGGCGACCGCGACCCCTTTGGCGCGGGCCGCCTTGGCGGCGGCCAGTAGGTTGGCGCTCGCCCCGCTGGTGCTGTGGAGCACCAGGAGATCTCCCTTCCGGCACAGCGCGTCAACCTGCCGGGCGAAGATCTGCTCGAAGCCGAGGTCGTTTCCCGCCGCGGTCAGGAGCGATGTATCGGTGGTAAGCGCCACGGCAGCAAAGGGGCGCCGGGCGCCCCGGAATCGGACGACGTACTCGGTGGCAACGTGCTGCGCATCGGCGGCGCTGCCGCCGTTCCCAGCGAAGAAAAGGGTTCCACCCCGCCGGAGGGTTTCGGCATACCGGGCAGCCAAGCGCGCCACCGCGGGAGCCTCCGCGGCGGTCGCCGCCGCCACCCGCGCCAGCGCGGCCAAGCCCTCCCGGATCCGGTCGGCGGCGCTCATTCTTCCTCCCGCAGCAATTGTTTGAGCTTGTCGAGCAGGCCGGTCTTGAGCGGCAGTCCCGGCACCGGCGTGAGCGGCTCCTCGGCCAGAATCGCTCCCGGATTCTTCCGCGCCAGCAGATCGGCCTGCTGCTCGCCGCCCTGTTCGCAGAGATACCGATACGCGGTCCCCAGCATGCGGTCGTCGCCGTGGTTGTCGGCGGCGATCAGGTCGGCGAGCCCGTGACCGACCAGGTCCCGCGCGCGTTGCCCCCGACCGCGGCCGGTGAGCAGCGTCGTCGCGTCGACCTGGAGCAGCGCGCCGGTCGCCTTCCATTGCGATGCGGAAGACGGGTTGCACGCGGTGTAGCGTTCCGGATGCGCCAGGACCGGGATCAGACCAAGCTGCACGACCTGATGCAGCGCAAAGTTGACCGCCGGACCCGCCACCAGCCGGGGGAACTCGACCAGGATTGCGCGGGTGCCCCCGAGGGTGAGCCCCTGGCTCGAAGTGAGGTCCTCGGTAACCGGTCGGTCGAGCATGAGTTCGACCCCGCGGTAAAGCTTGATGGCGGTGGGCGCCGCCGCGGTGAGCGCGGCGTAGGCCGCATCGTGCGCCGCGGGGACACCCCGCGCCATCCGGCCGACACTGTGATGCGGCGTCAGGCACACTGCCGTCACGCCGGCCTCCTCCATGACCTGGAGTACCCGCACCGATTGCTCAACGCTCCGGGAGCCGTCATCCACCCCGGGCAGGAGATGGCTGTGAAGATCGATCACCGGACGGCCGCCCCCGCCTCGCGGAGTGTCGCCGCGAATGCGGCCAGGCCTCCGGGATCCTGGGTCGCCCGGGCCTTGAGCGCCAGTGTGACCAGCGCGTCCGCCGCCAACAGGTCGAGGGCCACCGACCGGTCGCCGGGGAGGCGGAGCGCCGCCGCCAACGCGTCGGTGGCCGCACCGGCCAGCTCGGTCGCCGGATCGGTTCCGCCCGACCGCGCCTCGAGGTACCGGGCGGACCGCTGCCGGAGCGCCGGGGGCGCACCCACGCTCTCCCCCTCGAACCACCGCCGCGCGTCGATCACCGGCCCGCGAGCCATTCCTCGACCAAGCGCGGCGCCGCCTCTCGGGCCGCGGGGAGCCGTGCGGGGTCGCCGGCGCTCCCTGACGCAAACGCCGGGCGCCCGCCACCCTTACCACCGCTCACCGCCGCGACTCGATTGAGCAAGTCGCCCGCCTTGAGCCCGCGCCCCACCAGATCGTCGGTCAGCGCCACGTGGATCGCCCCCCGGCCGGCGGTGCCGAAGAGAATCAGCACCGCCTTGGCCTTGCCGGAGCGGAATCGGTCCGCCGCTTGGGCCACTTCATCGCGATCCTCCGCGCGGGTTTCTCCCAGGGTGACCGCGATGCCGTTCACCTGGAGCTCGTCGCCGGCCGCCTCGTCCCCGCCCCGTTCCAGCATCTGCCGGAGCCGCGCTTCCAGCTTGTCCCGCTCCGCGAGAAGCTGTTCGATGCGCCGGGCGAGGTGCTCCGGCTGCGCCTTCAACAACTCACCCGCCTGCAGCAGGCGGGATTCGATCTCGTCGAGCGCGGCGTATGCGCCCGGCCCGGTCACCGCCTCGATCCGCCGGACGCCCGCCGCGACACCGCCTTGGGAGGTGACCCGGAAGAGTCCGAGCGCACCGGTGGTGGCGACGTGGGTTCCGCCGCAGAGCTCGATCGAGTCTCCCATCTGGACCACCCGCACGACGTCGCCGTATTTGTCGGCGAAGAACGCCATCGCCCCGAGCGCGAGGGCGTCGGGGTAGGCCATCTGCCGAGTGGTGACGGGGCGGTTGGCCCAGATCTCCTCGTTCACGTCGCGCTCGATCCGCTCGAGGGTGGCCGGCTCGATCGGGCCGTGATGGGAAAAGTCGAAGCGGAGCCGCGCCGGCTCGACCAGCGAGCCCTGCTGCCGCACGTGGCCCCCCAGATGGCGGCGCAGCGCGGCGTGCACCAGGTGGGTGGCACTGTGGTTCCGTTCGATGTCCCTGCGGCGGGGAGAATCCACGGTGGCGATGACCGCGGTCGGCTGAAACTCGCCGGCAAACCCGCCGATGATCGCGGTGCCGCGCTCCTCCTTGCGCAGCTCCTCCACCGGAAGCGTCCAGCCGATGCCCTTGAGATGGCCGGTGTCGCTCACCTGGCCGCCCGATTCGACGTAGAAGGGGTTTTCCCGCAGCACCAGCTCGACCCGTTCGCCCTCCTGCCGGAACGCCAGCAGCTCGGTCTCGGCCTGAGTGGCCTCGTAGCCCACGAACTTCTGCTTGCCCCGGCGGAGGATCTGCCACTTTGGGCCCCTCCTCCGCCTCGGCGCCCTCACGCCGGTTACACTGGCGGATCCGCGTGCCGCTCCGGCCCTCGATCGGGCCCGCTGCTCCTGCAGCGCCGATTCGAACCCAGCCAGATCCACTGCCACTCCACGTTCCGCCGCGATCAATTCGGTCAAATCCGCCGGAAAGCCGAACGTGTCATAGAGCCGGAACCCCTCCTCACCGGAGATTCTCTTGATGCCCCTGGCGAAGAGCTCCTCCAGCCGTTTGAGCCCACCCTCGATCGTCTCCAGGAAGCGGTGCTCCTCCGTTTCGGTCCACTTACGAATCTCGTCCCGTGCCGCGGGCAGTTCGGGGTAGGTGCCTCCCATCAGGCGCACGACATCGTCGGTGAGGGGAGCCAGGGTCGGCTCGCGCCGGCCGAGCAGCCAGGCGTGCCGCACCGCCCGGCGGAGAATCCGGCGGAGTACGTATCCCCGCCCCTCATTACTCGGAAACACCCCGTCCGCCAGGAGGAACGTCACCGCGCGCGCATGGTCCGCCAGCACTCGATAGGACGCGCCGTTGCCCGCCATCGTTCGCGGGTACGGTGTGCCGACCAGCTGCCCGACATGTTCCAGCAGCGGCAGGAAGAGATCGGTGTGGAAGTTGTCGTCCCCGCCTTGGAGCACGGAGGCGATCCGCTCCAGTCCGGCGCCGGTGTCTACCGACGGCTTTGGGAGGGGTGTGAGGGTTCCGTCTCCGGCGCGATCGAACTGCATGAAGACCAGGTTCCAGATTTCCAGGAACCGACCCGACTCCGCCTCCGCCTCGAACTGCTTCGGTGAGACGGTCGGTGTCGGTTGCCCCCGCTTCCACTCCAGATCGACGTAGATCTCGGAGCAGGGGCCGCACGGACCGGTGTCCGCCATCTGCCAGAAATTGTCCTGGTCACTGAGGCCGTAGATGCGATCGTCGGGGAGGCCGGCGATCTCCCGCCACAGCTGCCGCGCTTCCGCGTCGGCGTGGTGAACGCTGACCCGGATTCGCTCAGCCGGGATCCCGAGGAATTCTTCCGAGGTAACGAATTCCCAGGCGTAGATGATGGCATCGCGCTTGAAGTAGTCGCCGAACGAGAAATTCCCCAGCATCTCGAAAAAGGTGTGGTGCCGTCTGGTGAGACCGACCTGTTCGAGATCGTTGTGCTTCCCTCCCGCCCGGACGCACTTCTGGCAAGTGGTGGCGCGGGCGTAGTCGCGGCGTTCCTGGCC
>JBGPVQ010000221.1:0-5276 GCA_041491785.1 Gemmatimonadota bacterium
CTGGAAGTGATCAAGCCCCGCCTGTACGGCGACCAGACCGGGGGAGACGTGGCCCGCGCCGTGGTGACCCAGACCTTCGAGGTTGCGCTCCGGCTCCTCCACCCCGTGATGCCCTTCATCACCGAGACGCTCTGGCGCCGCCTCCCCGGGCGCTCGGTCGAGGAATCCATTTCCGTCGCCCCATGGCCCGGCAGCGACCGCCGCGCCGGCGACCCGGAGGCCGAGCGGCAGTTCGCCGCGCTGCAAGAGCTGGTCGGCGCGCTCCGGTCCATCCGCGCGGAGTACGGTGTCCGCCCCGGCCACACAGTCCGCGCCACGATCGCCCTGCCCGGACCGCTGACCCGCGCGGTGATCCAGACGGAACGGGCCACCGTCCGAAGCCTCGCCAAGGTCTCCAGCCTGCAGGTGCTTGACCGCCACGCCGACCACGCGGAGGCCACGGCCAACGCCGTGCTCCCCGACGGGACGGCGGTGAGCGTGCCCCTGGGCGATCTGGTGGATCTCGAGAAGGAGTGCGCCCGGCTGCAGAGCGAGGCCGACCGGCTCAGCGGCGCGATCCGCGGGCAGGAGTCCAAGCTCGGCAACGAGCAGTTCGTGGCAAAGGCGCCCGCGGACGTGGTGGTCCGGGAGCGGGAAAAGCTCGCCGCATGGCGAGAGCAGGCCGGCGTGCTCGCCGAGAAGCGCCGGCGGCTCGGCTGCGCGGTGTGAACCTCGCGTCGCTATCCGCGCTGGCCGTCCTGGTCGCCGGCTGCGCCCGCATCTCCGCCCCGCCCGGCGGGCCGTTGGACCGGGCCCCGCCCGTTCTCCTTTCGACCCGGCCGGACTCGCTGGAGGCCCTCCCCGGTTTCAAGGGTGACGTCGAGTTCGTGTTCGACGAAGTGGTTGCCGAAGGGGGCTCGCCCAATTTCGGGCTGGGAACCGGCGACCTCGAGCGGCTGGTGATCCTCTCCCCCTCACAGCAGGTGCCGGCCGTGCGATGGAAGCGGAGCCGGATCACCGTGCACCCGCGCGAGGGCTGGCGACCCAACACCGTCTATCGGGTGGAGCTGCTCCCCGGCCTGGCCGATCTCTCCAACAATCGGAGCAAGAACGGCCGAATCATCACCTTCACCACCGGCGCGCCGCTTCCCACAACCGTGCTCTCGGGGCGCGTGGTCGATTGGGGCACCCAGCGCCCTCCGCCCCGCGCCCTGGTGGAAGCGTTGCTGCCGGACAGCACGGGCTATCGGACCGCCACCGATTCGGCGGGTCGCTTCAGGCTGGGGCCGCTCCCGGCCGGCGAGTATCTGGTCTACGGCGTCCTGGACCAGAACAACGACCTCCGGCGTCAACCGCGTGAGGCATTCGATACGGTTCGGGTAGCCGCCGGGCGGGACAGCGTCGGAGAAATCTGGGCGTTCAAGCGCGACAGCAGCGCCATTCGCATCACCAACGCGGAGTCCACCGACTCCCTGTCCATCGTTCTGACCTTCTCCCAGCAGCTCAACCCCTACCAGCGGCTTCCCGGCGATTCGCTCGAGGTCCGGCTGCTTCCCGATTCGGTGCCCGTCCCGGTTCTAGCGATCCTCACCAGGGAGCAATACGACACCGCGTTCCCGGCGCGGCGGGCCGATACCACCAAGGCCAAGGTCGACAGCGCCAAAGTCCGGGCCGACAGCCTGCGCGCCGATTCCATCGCGCGGGCGCAGGCCGCCGCGGAGATCCGCCTCCCCGGCGCCCAGCGCAGGCGGATTGTCCAACCCGATACCGCGGGTACCGGCCCCCTTCGCACCAAGCCGCCCCTCTATGACAAGCTGTACGTCCGGGTGGCCGCCCGGCTCGCACCCGGGACCAAGTACGCCCTGGCACTGCACGGCGTGCAGAACGTGAGTCGGGTCCCCTCGCTGGCGCGCGCCGTGGTACAGACGCCGGCCAGCAAGCCCCCGGCCGATTCCACCAAGGCCAAGGCCGACTCGGCCAAGGCAAAGCCGTGACCGACCCCCGGCGCTCCATCCCCTCGGTGGACCGGCTGCTCCAGACACCCGGCGTCCAAGCCCTGATCGCCGTGGCGCCGCGGAACCTGGTGGTCGCCGCGGTGCGCGAGGTCGTGGCGGCGGCGCGGGATGGGAGCTTGGCACCGCCGGAGGATTGGGCCGCCGAGGTCGCCGATCGGGTCCAGCGGCGCGCCACCCCGTCGCTCCACCCCGTTCTCAACGCCACCGGCGTCGTCCTGCACACCAATCTCGGGCGCGCACCGCTGGCACCGGCCGCCATTGCCGCCGTGCAGGCGGTGGCATCGGGGTACAGCACCCTCGAGCTGGATACCGCCACCGGAGCGCGCGGCAGCCGCTCCGACCACTGCGGCGGACTTCTCGCCGAATTGGCCGGCGCCGAGGCTGCGCTGGTCGTCAACAACGCTGCCGGGGCGCTGGTGCTCGCCCTCAACGCGGTGGCCGCGGGAAGAGAGGTGCTGATCTCGCGCGGAGAGCTGATCGAGATCGGCGGCTCGTTCCGGATTCCCGATATCCTCGAAAAGAGCGGTGCGGTGCTCCGCGAAGTGGGGACCACCAATCGCACCCACCTCGACGATTACCGCGGCGCCCTCTCCCCCCGCACTGCTGCGATTCTCACCGTGCATCGCTCGAACTTCGAGCAGAGCGGGTTCGTGGCCACGCCGGCGCCTGCCGAGCTCGCTGGGCTCGCCCGTGAGGCAGGCGTCCCCTACCTCCACGACGTGGGGAGCGGCCTGTTGGCCGACCTCAGCCGCTGGGGATTGTCGAACGAGCCCCTGGTGACCCAGGCGGTGCGCGGCGGAGCCGACTTGGTGCTGTTCAGCGGCGATAAGCTGCTCGGTGGCCCCCAGGCCGGATGCCTGGTGGGATCCCGCGCGCTCATCGCGGCCGCCAAGCGGAATCCCTTCGCCCGGGCGCTCCGCGCCGACAAGCTCACCCTTGCGGCGCTGGAGGCGACGCTCGCCCTCTATCGCGATCCCGAGCGCGCGGTGCGGGAGATTCCGGTGCTCCGGATGCTCACGCTCCCGGCTCAGGAGCTCCACTCCCGCGCGGAGGCGCTGCTTCGCGCCCTGGAGCCATGTACCCACCCGGCGGTCCTTGTCGCCGGCCATTCGGCGGTTGGCGGCGGCTCCTTCCCCGGGGCCGAGCTTCCCACCACGCTCGTGGCGCTCGATCCCGGCCCGCTCGGAGCCCAGGGCCTGGCCCTCAGGCTCCGCCTGGGCACTCCACCGGTCATCGCGCGAGTGCGGGACGATCGCGTCCTGCTCGACCCGCGCACCCTGCCGAAAGAGTCCTTCACGGCTATCGGGGCGGCGGTGCGCGCGGCCCTCGAAGGGACATGAGCGCGCCGGGCGCTCCACCGGGAGGGCGTCGGGCCGTTTTCCTCGACCGTGACGGCACTATCGTCATCGATCCGGGGTACCTCCGCGATCCGGCCGCCCTCGAGCTGGTGGAGGGCGCGGCGGCCGCCATTCGCAGTCTCAATGCCGCGGGGTGGCTGGTGGTGGTGGTAACCAATCAGGCGGGTATTGGGCGTGGCAAGTTGACGACGGACGACTATCGGAGCGTGGCCGCTCGGCTCACCCAGTTGCTCGCGGCCGGGGACGCCCATCTCGACGCCACCTACGTCTGCCCCCACGCTCCCGAGATCGACGGGCCGTGCGAGTGCCGGAAGCCCGGCCTGCTCCTCTACCGCCGGGCGAAGGAGGCGCTGGGGATCGACTTCACTGCGTCGTGGTGGGTGGGCGACCGGATTTCCGACCTGCGTCCCGCTTCGGCGCTCGGCGGCCGCGGGATTCTGGTGCTCTCCGGGCATGGCCCGGAGCACGAGGAGGCTGCCGCAGAGCGAGGGTTCGGGATTGCGCCGGACCTCACTGGGGCGGCGGCGCGGATTCTGGCCTGACTGCCTACCTGCGCCGACGGGCTACCACGCGCCCTCGGGCCGGGTCCCAACGCCAGCCTGGGGCGGCGCCCCGGAGCAGCACGCCGCCGATCCAGCGCGCTGCCTGCGAGGAACGGCACCAGTCCGCCTTGTTGGCGAGCAGCCGACGGCCCAGATCGGTGAGCCACACCGGGCATTCCCGCAGCTCGGACTCGCGCAGGCGGCCCAACCGTGGATGGCCCCCGGTGAGGGCCGGTGGGTCGCCCGAGACGAGGCCGCGCACCACGGCGTAGAACATCGCGTCGCCCTGATAGGGCCGCGGCTCCCGCTCCTGGACCTGCGGAAATGCCTCGAAGGGCGTCCGCGGGCCGGCGGCGAAGGCTTCCAGGACGAGCTGCTCGGTGCGCCCGAGGCCGTTCCGGGTGGACGGATACTCCTCCAGGTAGCGCCGGAGCGCCGCGGGCAAGAATGGAAGCGCGCGGGAGCGCATGCAGGAGAGCCGCTGTACCTCCCGCGGGCTTGCCGAGTTGAGGGCGTCCCACGCCTGCGCGGCGAGCTGGAATTGCCCCCGGGTAATCGGCTGCCGCCCGGGCAGCAGTGTGGCCAGCTGCGCCGGGGTGAGCTGGCCCAACCCGACGAATCGCCGGACTCCGGGAAAGGAACCGATGCAAATGAGGGAGACACGGGTGTCCTCGGCCAGCGGCCGGAGGCGGGTGAGGAGATACACGAGGATGGCCTGGTCGAAGAGATCGGCCTCGAACCAGAGCACCGTTTCGTTGTAGCGGACACACTGGCTCACCCGCCAGTCGGCACCCATGATCTCGCGATAGGTCTCGGTGAAGGGCACCTGGTAGCGCGCCGCCAGGTAGGCCGCCCGCTCCCGGCGCCGGTGCACCTCGTTGGCGTGTTGGTGGAGTGGACCCTCGCACAGCACGTCGGTCCACCGGATCTTGTCGCCGGGGAGCCCCGCCTGGTCCAGCTTGTCGAGGATATCATCTCCGCAGCGGATATGGAGAAACGGCTGCGGGTCGGGGAACTCGGAGAGCTTATATTTGCGGGCTATGTGCCTGCGAGTGGCGACGGTGGTATCCGGGAGGGGGAGCAATCTGGCGGCGCTCCTTCGCGCCTTGGGGGAGGACGCCCCGGCGCGCGTCGTACTCGTTGTCAGCAATCGGGCGGACGCCGGCGGGCTGGAAATCGCGCGGCAGCACGGCGTCCCCACCCGCGTTCTTAATGATACCTCCGATCCCGCCGAATGGCTGGCGGCACTCGCCGAGTTTCAGGCGGATCTGGTGGTCCTGGCCGGCTTCGTCAAGCGGGTTCCCAACCAGGTGGTGGCGGCCTATCGCGGCCGCATGCTCAACATCCACCCCGCACTGCTTCCCCGGCATGGCGGTCCCGGA
>JBGPVQ010000222.1:0-5240 GCA_041491785.1 Gemmatimonadota bacterium
ATATCGTCATGATATCATACCGCTATACATCAACGGAGACCCACCATGATGCGCGAGAAGGTAGTTCGTCCCCTGCCCGGCCTGCCGCTCACGCTCCTGGGCTTGGTGGCGCTCGGGCTCAACGCATGGATGTTCATCCGGGCGGCCCAGGCCAACGAGATGCGGGGGATCCTCATCGCGCTGGTGGTGTTCGTTCTGCTGATGATGGCCCTGCCGGGGTTCGTGGTGAACCAGCCGAACGAGGCTCGGGTGCTCACGCTGTTCGGGCGCTACTCCGGGAGCGTCAAGGAGGCGGGCTTCTGGTGGGTGAACCCCTTCACCCTGAAGAAGCGGATCTCGCTCCGGGTTCGGAATTTCGAGACCGCCAAGCTCAAAGTGAATGACTCCAACAGCAACCCCATCGAGATCGGGGCCATCGTGGTCTGGCGGGTGGTGGACACCGCCGAGGCGATGTTCGAGGTGGACGACTACGAGAGCTACATGAAGGTGCAAAGCGAATCCGCAGTCCGGACCCTCGCCTCGAGCTATCCCTACGACGCCCACAATACCGGCGAGGCAGCGCTCTCGAGCCACACTACGGAGGTCGCCGCGAACCTCATGAAGCAGCTGGAGGAACGGCTGACCAAGGCCGGGGTGGAGGTCAAGGAGGCGCGGATCTCCCACTTGGCGTACTCCCAGGAAATCGCCCAGGCGATGCTGCAGCGTCAGCAGGCCAGCGCCATCGTCGCCGCGCGGTACAAGATCGTGGAGGGCGCGGTGGGAATGGTCGAAAACGCCCTCGAGCTCCTGTCGCAGAAAAACATCCTCACGCTGGACCCGGAGCGGAAGGCCGCGATGGTGTCCAATCTCCTGGTAGTGCTCTGCGGCGAGCGCGGCACCCAGCCGGTGCTCAACACCGGCACGCTGTACACCTGATGGCGGAGCGCAAAACGTTTCTCCTCCGCCTCGATCCGGCGCTGCACGATGTACTGCAGCGCTGGGCCGGGGCGGAGCTTCGTTCGCTCAACGCCCAGATTGAGTTTCTGCTCCGGCACGCAGCAGTGGCGGAAGGCCGGATGCGGGATCCGCACGGGGGGCCTACCGGACACTCGGAGGAGGCCGCATCTTCGAGGGCACCACCGATTCGGTGACCCCGAGAGGCCCGCCATGCTTCGCCGTATTCCCCTGCTCCTGCTCACGCTCGTCGTCGCCCTCCCCGCGCTGGTCCAGGCGCAGGACACCACCACGCACAAGCCGAAGATCCGGCGTAACCCCGACCTGATCACCACCCAAGAGATCGAGGCCACCGACGCCGACGCCCAGACGGCGTTCGAGCTGGTTACCCGGCTCCGGCCCCTCTGGCTGAACAAGCGGGACATCGGCAGCATGGCGATGAGCGCTGCGGACATCCAGATCTACCTAGATGACGTGAAGAGCCCGGGCGGACTGCCGGCCCTCAAGGCGATTCCCCGCGCGACGATCAAGGAAATCCGCCACCTCCGCGGCACCGACGCGAGCCAGCGCTTCGGCATCAACCACGAGAATGGGGCCATCCTGGTCACTACCAAGTGAGCCGCGCTCGGGTGCCGCTGGCGCTCGCCGCGGTGCTGATCGCGGGGCGCGGCACCGCACTCTGCGCCCAGCCGAGCAATACCGGCATCCTCGCGGGACGCGTCGTGGCCGACTCGGGCCGCGGGGTGGCCCAATCGGACATCGTGGCCAGCCAGGTGGATGGGTTTACCCGGCGGAGCGCGTCGTCCGACCGGGACGGCCGGTTTCGCCTCGCCTTCCTCCCACCCGGCAGTTACCGCGTCACCATCCGGCGGATCGGATTCCGCCCGGTGGTCGTCAGCGACGTGCTGGTCCGGGCCGGCCGGACCGAGGTTCTCGACGTCACGCTCCAGGCGGCGGCGCTTACCCTCGATTCCATCGTGGTGCACGCCTCGGCGGTCCGCATCAACACCGGGGATACCGAGTTCGGAAGCCGGCTGACGGCCCGCGAGCTGGCGCTCCTCCCCCTGCCCGATGACGCCCATTCCTTGGTGGCATTCACCCCCGGCGCCCGCCCCGACCAGGTGTGGGGTGCGGCGACGGCGCAGGCCAACAACTACCAGCTCGACGGCGTCGCGGTGAACCATCCCGGCGTGGGCGGAGACTTCCTGCAGCCCAGTACCAGTTGGATCGAGGAAATTGAGGTCCGGGGGCTGGGGGCCGGCGCGGAGTACGGGAATTTCCAGGGCGGCCTCGTCAACCTGGTGACCAAATCGGGCACCAACCGATTCCAGGGGGCGCTCCGCACCAGCGGGGAGTCCTATCACCTGAACGGGACCAACCTGCGGGTGACCGAGGCCGGCGTCGAGCCGGGGCATCGCGCGGAGCTCGACGGGCAGTTCCGCGGGCCGATCATCCGGGACCGCCTCCACTTTGCGGTCTTTGCGAACCTCGTTGACCGGGGTCAACGGGTGCTCAATCACGTCCGCCAGGTTTCCGGAGACTTCGTGCCGGTTACGCCGGCGGAGCAGGAACAGAAGTTCCTGGGCAAGCTCACCTGGCAGCCGGACCGGCGGGACATTCTGAACGGAGCAGTCGGCCGGATTGATGCCGATGTGGATCACTTCGGAGAGAATGGCTTCCAAAGCCCCGACGCCACCCAGCGGCGGACGGCGCGCGCCCTCCTTTACAACCTCTCCTGGCAGCGGACCTGGTCGGAGCGGAACTTCCTCGAGCTCAAGATGGCCGGCTTCGACGGAAGCGACCGCTGGAAGCCCTACGCCGGCTCGGCGGTGCCGAGCGTGGCCACTCTCCTCGAGGTCAACCCCCGCGGATACCAGAACGCGGCTTTTCGGGAGCGACGGGAGCCCTCGAGCGTTGCCTTTTCGCTCAACTGGGACGTCTACCTCAAGACCCTGGGCGCTGAGCACCACCTCAAGATCGGGGGGGAGCAGGCCTTCGGGAGATTCGTCTACCAGCGCCTGCGGAACGGAGGGTTGACCTGGCGCCCCGGCGAGCGTCTTGCTCCACCGGTGTTCGATCCGGCGGTTCCTTCCACCTGGATTTTCAACGGCGTCACCACGAGCAGCTGGGGCGGCGAGGTGAACCTCGATTCCAAGGTCCAGAACTCCGCGGCCTACATCCAGGACTACATCCAGGTCACACGCTGGTTGAGCGTGAATCCCGGGCTGCGCTGGGGGCGCTGGATCGGGCGCCTGCGGGGGCCGACGCAGGGCTCAGGGTACTTCACGCCGGTTGACGACCATGCGTTCGATCCGCGTGTCGGCATCGCGGTGGACCTGAGCGGGCACGGCACCCTGGTGGCGAAGGCGCACTGGGGCCTTTACCACCAGAACATGTTTGCCGCGTTCTTCGATCGGGCAGCCGGCGGGGAGGTGTACTCCAACGAGGAACGGTGGGAGTACACCGGAGCCGGGTTTACCGATCCGCGGACCACCTTCACCGCGGCCCAGCGGAACGCGAACCCGGCCTGGAGAAAGGTGCAGACAATCCGGCTGAACGAGGTCGGCCGGGTGGTCGACTTCAAGGAGCCCTACATCGAGCAGGGCGTCCTCGGGCTCGAGAAGACCTGGGGCAGCCGGATCAAGACCGAAGCGGTATATGTGAGGCGGCGCAACAAGAATATGGTCGCGGTGCTGGATCGGAACATCGCCAACGACTACACGCTCTATCACAACATCACAGTGGAAGACCGGTTTTTCCGGCCGCTCTTCTTCGGCGGGAAGCCGCTGGTGATTCCCACCCTCGCGGGGTCTAACGAGGACATCATCTTTTGGAGGGCCCTGGTGCTGAGTGGGGCAGTCGGGTTCAACACCGGAGTCCCCCCGGGATTCGAAGGGACCGACGGTACGGCGCGGTGGCTGGCGCTCAAGTATGAGCCCGACAACGTTCTCACCAACGTCCCCGAGGCTACCCGGCACTTCGACCAGCTCCAACTCACCGCGACAGCGCGGTACCCTACTTGGTGGACCCAAGCTTCGGCGACGATTACCCGGCTGGTGGGTAACCTCAACAGCTTGACCGGCACCGACGACTACGCCGCGTCGGGCGCCGGGCCGTTCGTCCACCTGAACGAGCAGACGAACTCTTTCGGGGACCTCAACAATCAGAGCGGCTTCGAGCTCAAGCTCCAGATCGGCGGCAACCTGCCGAAGGGTTTCCGCGGCGGAGCATTCCTCACGCACTTCACCGGAGACCGGGTGACCCCGACCCTCAGCATTTCCGATCTGCTCCTCGAGTTCGCGCTGCCGGACACCTCAACCACCAACCGCCCGCCGGTCCCCCTGCGAGGGTATTTCTTCAGTACGATCACCGGGGAGCGGATCTTCGTGCAACCTCGCGGCACCTACCGCTACCCCCCGCGCACCTCCGTCGATCTCCACCTGGAGCGGGGCTTCGGCGTGGGGCGTGCCGACGTCAGCCTGCTGCTCGATGCCTTCAATGTTCTCGCCGCTTCGACGATTACCGAGATTCAGACCGCGGTGAACGGCTCGCTGGATCCCGATTTCTTCTCGGTCTACGGGCAGACCAAGGGCCGGGTGCCGCCGAGGACCTTCCGGTTCGGAGCCGCCGTCCGCTTCTGAAGGTCGGCCACCCTCTACTTCTGTTTCATGCTGTCATAGACAATTCCCAGGAACACGTCGGGCTTCATGAAGCCGGCTCCCCAGGTGGCGTCCCACTCCGCGGTGGGCTTGGCCGCGATGACCTGTTCCTTGGTCTTTCCCTGCTTGATGAGCGCCGCGACCCGGTCGCGAATCTTCGCCATCACATCACGATAGGCGATCAGCTCCGCCTTCCCCGCCAGCGCCCCGTGTCCGGGGATGACCCTGGTGCTGTCGTTGACGTAAGGCAGCGCCGCGTTCACCGCGTTGATCACGCCCTCGAACGACCCCCCGCTGGACAGATCCACGAACGGGTAGCGGCCGTTGAAGAAGATGTCCCCCATGTGGATGGTGTTCGCAGAGGTGAAATGGATGATCGCATCGCCGTCGGTGTGCGCCGGCGGAACGTGGACTGCGTGGATGGATTCGCCGCCGATATAGAAGGTGACTGTTTCGCCGAACGTCACCACCGGGAGCGCGCCCTTGGCTGAGGCCGGCGTCTTCTGGTTGAAGGTCGCGTTGAAGTGCTCCACGCTCATCCGGGTGCGCACGTTGTCCTGCGCGACGATGATGATGCCGGCGTTGGCCATGTTCTCATTGCCGCCGGTGTGGTCGCCGTGCCAGTGGGTGTTGACCAGGAAGCGGATC
>JBGPVQ010000223.1:0-5208 GCA_041491785.1 Gemmatimonadota bacterium
CGGGCGTCGGTGGCGCGGTTGAACTGGGACGCGCCATAGTCCCGCCCACCCACCATCGCGAGCACTTCCCCGCTTCGCGGATCGATTGCAAGCAGCGCCGCTTCGGCGCCTCGCAACTGGGACCGTTCCAGGCCGCTCTGGACCGCTCGCTCGGCGGCGCGTTGGAGCGTGGCGTCGAGGGTGGTGTACACCGCGACACCACGGCCCGGAAGCCGACTGGAGAGCGCGCCCAGGACAAAGTCCCGGAAGTACCGCCCATCCAATGTCCCCGCCCGATAGGCCCGGGCGGCAATCGTCGCTCGGCCGGCGCGATCGGCCGCCGACCGGGTGATGCGCCCCTGCTCGGCCATCAGCTGGAGCACCAGGTCCCGCCGCTCCCGGGCGGATTCCGGATTCCGTATCGGAGAGTTCCGGTTGGGAGCGTTGATCATCCCCGCGAGCAGGGCCGACTCGGCCAGGGTGATCCTCCGGACATCCTTGCCGAAGTAGTACCGCGCCGCGGCGCCGACGCCGTGGATAGCGTGCTCGCCATCCTGACCGAGGTAGATCTCATTGAGATAAGCCTCGAGGATCTCGGGCTTGTCGTGGCGGAGCTCCAGCACGAGAGCCATGGCCGCTTCGCGAAGCTTGCGAACCGGCGTCCTGTTGGCGGAGAGAAACAAATTCTTGGCCAATTGCTGGGTGATCGTGCTGCCGCCCTGGGTAATGCCGCCGGCCTTGATGTTGGCCAGGAGCGCGCCTCCGATGCGGCGGATGTCGAGGCCGTGGTGCGTGTAGAAGCGTTGGTCCTCGACCGCGAGCACCGCCTGAATCAGGTGATCAGGCAGCTCCGAGAGGGTGACGGGAATGCGGCGCTCCATAGCCGCGCCGCTCACCGTCCCGATGACGATGGGGGTACGCCGGTCACGGCCTCCCCCCCAAGGCATGGGCCGGGTGTAGAGGGCGCTCGGTACCCGGTCCAGCGGAGCGCGAAGTTTGGCCCGGACCACCGCTTCGGTACCGATGGCGAGGAGCCCGAACGCGGTGACGGCGAGTACGAGGCTGCGGGCCAGCCGGATGGAAAGCCTTGCGCGGAGCGAAGTAACGACGGCACGGCATCGCTCTGGGATTGCCTGACCGAACATCGTCTTGGTCTCCGAGGTCCGACTACATCTGATCTGACGCGCGGTGAGCCGAAAAGGTTGCAGGGTGAAACACGACTGGGTGCCGGTGCCCGATTCGGCGCCGGCTCGACCCGGCCCCTGCCGCGATTCCGGGCCACTTCCCCCTGACACTCACATCTTGACGATCAAGATGAAGTAACCTAGCTTGGGCTCGGACCCCGGCACTGGAGCCCCCGTGGACGAGCCGAACACCGACGTCATCCAGGGCACCCTGGACATGCTGATCCTCAAGACCCTGAGCCTCCAGCCGATGCACGGCTTCGGCATTGCCCGCCGTATCGAGCAGATCTCCCGGGGCACCTTCAAGGTCAACCCCGGCTCGTTGCTCACCGCGCTCCAGCGCCTCGAGCGCGCCGGGTGGCTCGACGCGGAATGGCGCCAGACCGAAAACTCCCGGCGCGCCAGAGTCTACACCCTCACCCGCGCCGGCCGGAAACATCTCGACGCCGAAACCGCCGACTGGACCCGCCGGGTCTCGGCCGTCGCTCGCCTCCTCAAGGCCGAGGGGTGAGCCGATGTCGCTCTGGCGCCGACTGACGCGCGGCCTCCGCGCGATGACCAACCGACCCGCCGCGGACCAGGATGTCGCCGATGAGGTACAGGACTACCTCGAGCGGGCCACCGCCGCGCACCTCGCGGCCGGCCTCACCCCCGAGAAGGCCCTCCGGGCCGCGCGGTTGGAGCTGGGAAGCCCCACCAGTGCCCGGGAAGCGGTGCGCGGGGTCGGCTGGGAGAATGTTGTTGAGATCCTCATCGCCGATCTGCGTTACGCCGCTCGGCGGCTGCGCGCCGAGCCGGGGTTCACGGCGGTCACCGTCCTCACGCTCGCCGTGGGCATCGGCGCAACCACTGCGATTTTCGGCGCCGCCAGCCCGATCCTGTTTCAGCCCCTGCCGTATCCCGGCGCCGGGCGAATCGTGTCGATCCGGGAGGCCGCCCCGAATGGCTCCAGCATCAGCGGTACGTTCGGCAGCTATCACGCCCTGGCGGATCGCGCCCGGTCGTTCGAGGCGCTCGCGGTCCTCAAGACCTGGCAGCCGACGGTGTCCGGTTCGGACCAGCCCGAGCGGCTCGAAGGGCAGAGCGTGAGTGCGGGCTTCTTCCGCGTGCTCGGCATTTCCCCGTCCCTCGGCCAGGACTTCCGGACCGGCGATGACGTTCGCGGCGGCGCCCGGGTGGTCATCCTGGGCAACGCGCTCTGGCGGCGCCGTTTTCGCGGTGACAGCGCGATCCTAGGGCGGCCGATCACCCTGGACGGAGACCCCTATGTGGTCGTCGGCGTGATGCCGAAAGGGTTCGAAAACGTCCTGGCTCCCACGGCGGCGCTCTGGACGCTCCTCCAATACGACATGTCGGACGGACGGGCCTGGGGTCACCATCTCCGCATGATCGGCCGGCTGCGCCCCGGCGTCGGAGCCGAGCAGGCCAGCCGTGAGCTCACCGGATTTGCGCCCGAGCTGGTGCGGCTGGCGGCGGCAGCGGATGGATATTTCCCGGGAGGGTTCTTGATCACGTCGCTGCACGAAGACGTCACCCGCGGCGTCAAGCCCGCGCTCCTGGTCCTGCTCGGCGCGGTGTCGCTGGTGCTCGTGATCGCGTGCGTGAACGTGACGAACCTGCTCCTTGGCCGCGGGGTACGGCGCCGCGGCGAATTCTCACTGCGCGCAGCACTCGGCGCCGGGCGAAGCCGGCTGATCCGGCAACTGCTTACCGAGAGCGCGCTCCTCGCGCTGACCGGCGGCGTGGTCGGGGTGATTGTGGCGATGGTCGGGGTCCGCGCGCTCGTGGCGCTCAGTCCGCCAGCCCTGCCGCGCGCGGGCGCCATCGGGGTGGATGGCGGCGTATTCGCCTTCGCACTGGTCATCACCGCGCTGATCGGCCTGGCATTCGGAGTCACCCCGGCGCTCCAGGCCGCCGGGAGCGATCCGCACCGGGAGCTCCAACTCGGGTCCCGGCGAACCGTGGGCGGGCACGGGCGTACCCGCGGCGCGCTGGTGGTGGCGGAAGTCGCCCTTGCGCTCGTCCTCCTGGTGAGCTCGGGCTTGCTGCTCCGAAGCCTCCGCCGTCTGTTCGGCGTCGAGGCGGGGTTCGCTACGAGCCATCTGCTCACGATGCAGATCCAGACCTCCGGACACCGGTTCAATGCCGACACCGCCACCTATCGTTTCTTCGCCGAGGCGCTCGAGGCGGTCCGGCAGGTTCCCGGGGTCAGCGGGGCCGCGCTCACCAGCCAGTTGCCGCTGAGCGGGGACCTGGACGAGTATGGCGTGCTCTTCGATCCCCCTCCAGCCGGGAACCGTATGGGGGGATTCAGTGTCTTTCGGTACGCCGTAAGTCCCGGATTCACCGAGACGATGGGGATCCCGCTCCGGGCCGGCCGCGTTCTCGACCCGCGCGATCAGGTCGGCGCCCCGCTCGCCGTGGTGATCAGCGCCTCGCTTGCGAGGCACAAGTTCTCCGCAGCTGACCCCCTCGGCCAACGCCTCCACATCGGTCCGCTGAACGGGCCGCTCTATACGATCGTCGGAGTGGTGGGTGACGTGAAACAGCAGTCGCTCGCCCTGAGCGAATCGGATGCCGTGTACATCACCGCGGCCCAGTGGCAGTTCCCGGACAACGCAATGTCCCTCGTAGTCCGGGCGCGCGGCGACCCGGCGGCCCTCGCTCCCGCGGTCCGTCGGGCGGTCTGGTCGGTGGACCGGGACCAGGCCATTGCCCGCGTGGCGACGATGGACAACCTGCTCGCGGCGTCGGCGGCCGAGCGGCGCTTCGCGCTGATTCTGTTCGAGGCGTTCGGGCTCGCGGCGCTGGTGCTCGCCGCCGCCGGCATCTATGGTGTGCTCGCGGGGAGCGTGGCCGAACGGACCCGGGAAATCGGCGTGCGCGCGGCGCTGGGGGCGTCGCGCGGGCGGATCGTTTCGCTCGTGGTTCGGCAGGGGATGACCCTTACCGGCCTCGGTTTGGCGCTCGGAGTGGCGGGGGCGGCCGCGGCCACCCGGACCATCGTCGCGATGCTGTTCGGGGTGTCGCATCTCGACCCGCTCACTTACTTCGGCGTCATCGGACTCCTGGCGGGCGTGGCGATCCTCGCCTGCGGAGTGCCCGCGTGGCGGGCGGCGAGGGTTGACCCGGCCAGCACCTTGCGGGCGGAGTAGCCGCAGCGCCCCGCGCGGCATGAACGTCTCTCCGATCACTGCGCCCGGATCGCAACGCCGGGATCGATCCGCGCCGCGTTGACGGCCGGGATCCAGCAGGCGGCGACTCCGACCACGGCCATCAAGATCGCCACGCCGGCGAGGGTGACCGGGTCGTGCGGCGCCACGCCGAAGAGCAGTCCGCGAATCAGGCGGGATAGCAGCAGGGCACCGATCACCCCGACCGTGAGCCCGAGCACCAGCAGTACGCCGCCCTCCGCCAGCACCATTCGCTGCACCTTGCCCGCGTCGGCGCCCAGGCTCATCCGGATGCCGATCTCGTTGGTGCGGGCGCTGACCGAGAATGCCAGCACGCCGGCAATCCCCACCGCCGCGATGATCACCGCGAGGAGGCCGAACGAGGCGACCAGCAGCGCATTGAGGCGGCGCGGTGCCACACTCTCGTCCCGGATCTGTTCCAGCGTGAGCACTTTCTGGATGGGCTGCTCCGGGGCAATGCCCCGCACGGCGCGGGTGGCCGCGCCCGCGAGGGCCGCCGGGTCTCCCCTGGTCTGGATAACCAGGCTGCTACCAAACACCTCCGCCTGGGCAAAGGGCGCGAACAGCACCGGGATCGGCCCGGCGTCGAGCCCGCCATCCTTGGTGTCCCCGACCACGCCGATGACGGTGCGCCAGTCTCCCGAGACCCCGATGAATTTCAGCACCTCTCCGGTCCACGCGACCCGCCGGCCGATCGGATCCAGGCCGGGGAAGAGCCGGTCCGCGAGGGTCTTGTTGAGGATGACGACCAGCCCCGTGCCGGCTCGGTCGGAGGTGGCGAACTCCCTCCCCTTGAGCAGTGGAATTCCCGCCGCGCGAAAGTATTCCGGGCTGGCGGTGCGGCCCTCGGC
>JBGPVQ010000224.1:0-5202 GCA_041491785.1 Gemmatimonadota bacterium
CAGAGCGCCATCCCGCTGCAGTCGGATCCGCAGGGTCTCGCCCCGGATGAACGGCATCGTGTAGTAGGGACCCCGCGTGCCGGCGCCGTACTCGATGACCCCGGCCGACAGCACCGGGACGATGTGCGGATGCTGCAGCTTCGCGGCGTGCTGGATCTCGGCGCGGAAACGCTCGACGCTCAACCCCGCCATCAGGTCGGGCGGCAGCAGCTTGACCACGATCTCCCGCTGGAGCTGCTCCTCCAGCGCGACGAACACCCGCGACATGCCCCCGCCGCCGAGCTCCCGGGTAATCCGGAAGCCGGCACCGAGAGTGGCTTGAAGGTCGGTGCGGAGGTCGGTTGTCACAGGAGGGGAATGCCGCCTGGGGGGGTCGGGGGAATGTACCGGGTGGTGGAGTAGCGCGCCAGCAAGTCGCGCAGCTTTCCTTGACTTGTCCCGGGGTGGCCGTACGTTCCCCGGGGTCCGCCGCGCCGGTTCGGTCGGCGTGGCGACCGTCACCGGTTCCGGTGACCGACCGGAGGACCCGCACGACACCACGCGCTCGCCGCAAGCCGCCCTCGCCGCGCGGAGACGGCAGCCTCGCCCTCAGGCAATCTTCCCTGCTTCGGCTGAGCGCTGCCATCGCATCGGCGCAGAGCGAGGAGGACATCTGCCGTGCCGTCGTGGATGGCCTGCACGATGAAGCCCTCGGTTACGATTTTCTGGGGCTCTTCCTCCTCGATCCAGGCACCGGCGACCGGGTGCTCCACGCCAGCGTCGGCTGGGCCGACATTCCCATCAAAATGCGGGTCCCTCCCGGCCAAGGCTTGAGCGACCGGCCCATTCGGGACCGCCGGCTCCGCTACACCGCCGACGTGACCCGAGAGGCGGGGTACGTCTCGAGTCTCAACAGCGGCTCCGAAGTGGACGTGCCGCTGCTGACCGGGGACGAGGTGCTCGGAGTCCTCGTGGTCGAGAGCCGGGAACGGGGAGCGTTCGGTCCGGCGGACTTCGAGATTCTCACCGCGGCGGCGCAACAGGCGAGCATCGCAATCGCCCGGGTCCGGCTGCTCGAGGAACAGCGCCGGCTCGTCGCGGAGGAACGCCGCCGAGCCGACGAGCGGGAGGCGCTCCTTGCCACCATTACCGATCTCTCCTCCGAGCTCGAACTCTCCCGACTCCTCCACGCCGTCCTGGCCCGCGCCGTGACACTGCTGGGCTCCGCAGGAGGCGAGCTCGCCATCCACGACGAGGCGAAGGGGGACCTGGTCATCGCCGCGAACCACAACATGGGGGAGAGCTCCATCGGCACCCGGCTCAAGCTGGGTGAGGGCGCCATGGGACGCGTGGTGCAGACCGGCGAGCAGATGATCATTCCCGACTATCAGACCTGGGCGGGGCGGTCCCGCCAATACGCCCGGATCGACGCCCATGCCGTCGTCGTCGCTCCCCTGCTCATCGGCGGACGCCCGGTGGGCGCGATCAACGTCTGGCACGTGGACCCGTCCCGTAGCTTCGCGGCCGCGGATCAGCAGCTCCTCAGTCTGTTCGGGCAGCAGGCGGCCATCGCCCTGGAGAATGCCCGGCTGTACACCGCGGCGCAGCGGGAGCGGCGCTATTTCGAAGTGCTGGTCCAGAACAGCCCCGTGGCGATCGTGGCGCTCGACCTGGACCATCGGATCCTCTCCTGCAACCCGGCCTTCGAACGACTCTACGGGTACAGCCAGACCGAGGTGGTCGGGCGGGACCTCGACGAGCTGATCACCACCTCGGAAACCCGGTCCGAGGCGGTCGGTTACAGCCAGCAGGCCCTCGACGATCAGCCGGTGCAGGTGATCACCCGGCGGCGGCGCAAGGATGGGAGCCTGGTGGACGTGGAGGTCCTCGCCGTGCCGGTGGTGATCGGGGGAGAGCGCATCGGCCTGATGGGCCTCTATCACGACGTGACCGAGCTGCTCGCGGCCCGCAAGGAGTCGGAGGCGGCCAATCAGGCGAAGAGCCAGTTCCTGGCCAACATGAGCCACGAGCTGCGCACGCCGCTCAACGCCATCATCGGCTACAGCGAAATGCTCGAGGAGGAGGCGGCCGAGCGGGGCCACGGGGAGTATGTACCCGACCTCCAGAAGATCCGGTCCGCCGGCCGGCACCTCCTCGCGCTGATCAACGACGTGCTCGATCTCTCCAAGATCGAGGCAGGCAAGATGGAGCTCCACCTGGAGACGTTCGAGCTCCGGCCCGCGCTCGACGCGGTGGCCACCACCGTGGCGCCGCTCATCGAAAAGAACGGCAACACCCTCCGCCTGGAGCTGGCGGAGGACCTGGGTGCCATCCGGGCCGACGTGACCCGGGTGCGGCAGGTACTGTTCAACCTGCTGTCGAACGCCAGCAAGTTCACCGAGCACGGCAGCATCACCCTGCGCGCCACTCGCGAGCGCGGCCCCGACGGTGAGGCGGTGTGCTTCTCGGTCCAGGATACCGGCATCGGCATGACGCCGGAGCAACTGGATCGCCTGTTCCAGGCCTTCTCCCAGGCGGAAGCGTCCACCGCCAGCAAGTATGGCGGGACCGGATTGGGCCTGGCCATCAGCCGGATGTTCTGCGAGATGATGGGCGGGAGCATCACCGTCACCAGCACGCCCGGGGTGGGGACGACGTTTCTGGTGCGCCTGCCGACCGAGGTCCGGCAACCGCGGGAGCGCGCCGCCGTTGCGCCAGGCGGCAGCGCCGGCAGCGTGGGGACGGTGCTGGTGATCGACGACGATCCGGCGGCTCGACAGCTGCTGGTGCGGATGCTGGGCAAGGAAGGATTCCGCGTGGTGGAAGCCGCCGACGGCGAAGCGGGACTCGCACTGGCGCGGACGGAACGGCCGGATGTTATCACCCTCGACGTGCTCATGCCCGGGCTGGACGGCTGGGGGGTGCTGGCCGCGCTCAAGAATGATCCCGCGCTGGTGTCGATCCCGGTGGTCATGCTCACCATCATGGACGAGCAGAACCTGGGCTTTTCGCTCGGGGCCGCCGAGTATCTCACCAAGCCCATCGAGCGGGCCCAGCTGGCCGCGGTGCTCGCCCGCTACCGCCGGGCCCCGGGGGCCGGCGTGCTGGTGGTGGAGGACGATGCAGCCACCCGGGCGGTATTGCGTCGCTCCCTGGAGAAGGAAGGGTGGGCGGTCACCGAAGCGGAGAACGGACGGGTGGGGCTCGAGCGGATGGCGGCCGACCCGCCGGCACTCGTTCTCCTCGACCTGATGATGCCCGAAATGGACGGCTTCGAGTTCCTGGACGGGATGCGGTCCCGCTCGATGGTCGACGCACCGCCCGTCGTGGTTATCACCGCCAAGGAGCTGACCGACGCGGACCGCCATCGGCTCAACGGGGGCGTTCGGGAGGTGGTCCAGAAGCGACCGCAGGATCTCGATGGGTTGCTGATCGAGATTCGTGGCCGAGTGGCCGCCCACGCCCGGCGCCCCGCCGTGGAAACCGCCAGGTGACCCTCGAACCGGTGGGCACCGGATCGCGCCAGGAGTCGCCCCACGGGCGGCAACGTGAGGCGGCGCTGCTCGGCCTTAGCACCGCCATTGCGTTCGCGGAGAGCGAAGCCGACATCGCGAAAGCGGTCGCCCACGGACTGCAGAACTCCGCGCTCGGCTTCGACTTCGTCGCTGTGCTGCTGGTGGACGACGCCACCGGCGATCGGGTCGTCATCGCGAGCCACGGGTGGGAGGGGGCTCCCGCCGGCCTCCGGGTACGGCCCGGACAGGGGTTGAGCGAGTTGCCGCTGCTAGATGGCCGGCTCCACTACACGCCGCAAGTCACCCAGGACACCCGGTATCTCCCGACCCGCAACGAAGGGTCCGAGGTCGACGTTCCGCTCCTGGTCAACAAGAAGCTGGTCGGCGTGCTGGTGGTGGAGAGCAACAAGCACCACGCCTTCGACGCCGATGATTTCGAGGCGCTGCGCGCCGCCGCGAACCAGGCCGGCATCGCGATCGGTCGGGCGCGCTTGCTCGCCGCCGAACGGCAGCGCGCGGACGAGCAGGAAGCCTTGCGCGCGACCATGGCTGACCTGTCCGCGAAGCTCGAGCTGCCCGACCTGCTCCAGGCGGTGCTGGAGCGCGCCGTACAGCTGCTCCGGGTCAGTCACGGCGAGCTGGCGATCTACGATCCCGAGCGGGAAGAGCTGCAGATCGTCGCCAGCTACAACGTGGGGAAGAAGGACACCACCGGCACCCGGATGCGGGTCGGCGAGGGAGCCATGGGGCACGTGGCGCTGACCCGGGAACCGTTTGTCATCCCGGATTATCAGACCTGGACCGCCCGATCGGAGCAGTATGCCCAGGTCGAGTTCCACGCGGTGATGGCCGCGCCACTCCAGATGGGGCGGCAGCTCGTCGGCGCCATCGCCTTCATGGACAAGGACCCCACCCGGCAGTTCGGGACCGACGACCTCCGCCTCCTCGATCTCTTTGCGCCGCAAGCGGCCGTCGCGATCGAGAACGCCCGGCTCTTCACCGTGGAGCGCCGCCGCGCCGGGGAGCAGCAGGCGCTGCTCGACACCATGAAGGACCTGGCCGGGGAGCTGGAGCTGTCCAAGGTGCTGCAGCGGGTTCTCGAACGCGCGGTCGGCTTGCTCAACGTGACGGGCGGCGAGCTGGCCACCTTCGACCCCGCCTCGCGCGATCTGGTGATCGTCGCGAGCCACAACATGGGGACGGACGCGGTCGGCAGCCGGATCGCCCTGGGGGAGGGGGCGATGGGCCGCGTGGCGGAGACGCTGGAGTCCCTGATCATCCCGCGCTACCAGGAGTGGGAAGGTCGATCTTCCCAGTATACCCAGGGCACGGTCCAGTCGGTCATGGCCGCGCCCCTGCTCATCGGAAACCGGCTGGTCGGCACCATCGCGAGCGTGCATTCCGATCCCGGCCGCGATTTGGGACCGGAGGACCTGCGTCTGCTGGAGCTCTTCGCGCCCGAGGCGGCCATCGCCATCGAGAATGCCCGCCTGTTCACCCAGGCTCAGCATCAGAAGCAATATTTCGGCGAATTGGTCGCCAACAGCCCGGTCGCCATCGTCACGCTCGACACCCACCACAACGTGGTGTCGTGCAATCCGGCGTTCCTCGAACTCTACGGGTACGCCGAGGCCGAGGTCGTCGGACAGCAGCTCGACGACCTGATCACCACCCCGGAGACGCGGGCCCAGGCTGTCCAGTACACCGA
>JBGPVQ010000225.1:0-5189 GCA_041491785.1 Gemmatimonadota bacterium
CGGCCCTGTTCCCCCACCGAGAGGAAGGCCAGCTCCTGGGGTGAGGCGGGGTTGGGGAGCGGTGGGGCGGCACCGCTCCGCCCGGCGGCGCGGGCCGCCGCCCGTTTGACCGGCGGCGGCGGCGGGGCTCCCGGAAGGATCGGGTCGAAGCGGAGCGCCGGCATCACCGAGTTGCTGAGGGAGGTTTTCCGCAGGGCCGAGTAGCCGACCAGGGCCTGGTTTAGGTTGTCGAGCAGCAAGTCTCGCTTGGCGTCGGTGAACTCGAGTCCGATGACCGTTTCGGCGGCGACCAGCATTTCCCGGGTGATCTTGGCCGGCGCCTGGGGTGCCTGCACGGAGGCCTCGGGGGCTCGCCGCGCAGCGGCCCACAGCGCCCCGGGGAGGCCGCTCCCACCCAGCCCCACGGCAGAGCAGAGGCCGAAGAAGGTGCGGCGGTCCACGCCCCCGGGAGTCTGTCGTATCGGCATCAGGATTCCTCTCAGGTAGATTTGGTCCCGAACCCTCTCCTACCCACAACCGCTCATGCCCGCTCTGCTCGAATGCGTGCCGAATTTCAGCGAAGGACGCAACCTCGACGTCATTCGCCAAATTACCGCCCGCATCGAGTCGGTTGAAGGGGCCACGCTCCTCCACGTGGATTCCGGCAAGGCCACCAACCGGACCGTGGTGACCTTCGCCGGCTCACCGGGGGCCGTGGTCGAGGCGGCGTTCCGGGCCATCGCCGCCGCTACGGAGCTCATCGACATGCGCCGGCACCAGGGCGAGCACCCCCGGATGGGGGCGACCGACGTCTGCCCGCTGGTCCCCATCTCGGGAATCACGATGGCCGAGACCGCCGAGCTGGCCCGGCGGCTGGCGGAGCGGGTCGGCCGCGAGCTGGACCTTCCGGTCTATCTCTACGAGGCGGCCCAGCCCGATCCGGCGCGGCGGAATCTGGCGGTGATCCGGGCCGGTGAGTACGAGGGCCTCCCCAAGAAGCTCGCCGATCCGGCGTGGCAGCCCGATTTCGGACCCGCGGCCTTCAATCCGAAGAGCGGCGCGACCGTGATCGGCGCCCGGGACTTCCTGGTGGCCTTCAACGTCAACCTCAACACCACCTCGACTCGGCGGGCCAACGCGGTGGCGTTCGACGTCCGGGAGAGCGGCCGCCCGAAACGCGAGGGAGATCCGGTGACCGGGAGGATCGTGACCGACGCCCAGGGGCATCCGGTCATGATCCCCGGCGCGCTCAAGGCGGTGAAGGCGATCGGGTGGTACATCGAGGAGTATGGCATCGCCCAGGTCTCCATGAACCTGACCGATGTGCGAACCACCCCGCTTCATGTGGCGTTCGATGAGGTCTGCCGGCGGGCGGAGGCCCGGGGCCTCCGGGTTACCGGCTCGGAGCTGGTGGGGTTAATTCCCCTCGCGGCGATGTTGGACGCGGGCCGCTATTATCTCCGGAAGCAGCGGCGGTCGGTCGGGGTCTCCGAGCGGGAGCTGATCAAGATCGCGGTCAAGTCCCTGGGCCTCGACGACCTCGCGCCTTTCGCGCCGGAGGAGCGGATCATCGAACAGCGGCTTCAACAGAGCGACGGCCATCGCCTCGCCCATCTCACGCTGCAGCAATACGCCGACGAAACCGCGTCCGAATCGGTGGCGCCGGGCGGCGGGTCCGCGGCCGCGGCGGTCGGGGCCCTCGGCGCGGCTCTCGGCACCATGGTGGCGAATCTTTCGGCGCACAAACGGGGCTGGGACGACCGCTGGGAGGAGTTCTCCCGTTGGGCGGAAAAGGGGCAACGCCTGAAGGACGAATTGCTCCGGCTGGTGGATGACGACACCCGGGCGTTCAACAAGGTGATGGCTGCCCTGGGAATGCCCAGAGGCACCGAGCCGGAAAAGGCGGCACGCGTCGCCGCTTTGGAGGCGGCCAACCTGGGTGCGCTGGAGGTTCCCTGGCAGGTAATGCGATCGACCGGCGCGGCGTTCGAGCTGCTCCGCGCCATGGCCGAGCAGGGCAACCCCGCCTCCGCCTCCGACGCCGGGGTCGGGGCCCTGTGTGCGAGAGCGGCCGTGCGCGGCGCCTGGCTCAACGTGCGCACCAACGCGGCCGGAATCAGGGACCAGCGCGCGATCGCGGCAATTCTCGAGGAAGGCGCCCGGCTCGAGCGTGAGGCGGCGGAGCAGGAAGCGGAAATTCTACAGATCGTGGAGAAGAAGCTCGCCTAGGCTCGCCACACCTCCCTCCCCCGCGCCACCGTCCTGACACAGGCGTTGGCGCGCAGATGATAGAGCCACTGCTCCACCGAATCGGCCTCGATCACCGCGAAGTCGGCCGACTTGCCGGCCTCGAGCGAACCAACCTCCGCTTCCATCCCGATGGCCCGCGCCGCCACGATCGTCGCACCCTTGAGGGATTCGGCGGGTGTCATCCGTTGCATCGCGCAGGCCAGCGTCATCGCCATCGGAAGGTGATAGCTCGGGGCCGATCCGGGATTGAAGTCGGTGGCCACCGCCACCGGTACGCCCGCCTCGATCAGGCGCCGCGCCGGCAACGGCGCCACGCCAAGATAGAGGGAGGCGAACGGCAGGCTCACCGCTACGACATCCCGTTCGCGAAGCGCCTGAATGCCGGCTGGTGAAACGCATTCCAGATGGTCGGCCGACGCGGCACCCACCTCGGCTGCCAGCGTGGCACCGCCGCTATCGCTCAGCTGATCGGCATGGAGCTTGGGGCGGAGGCCGTGACGCTTCCCCGCCTCCAGGATCCGACGGCCCTCCTCCCAGGTGAACGCCGAGGCTTCGACGAAGACGTCGCAGAAGCGGGCGAACCCTCCAGAGGCCGCGCGCGGGATGATTTCCTCGATCACCAACCGGACGTATTCGGCGCGGCGATCCCGGTATTCGCCCGGGACGACGTGCGCGGCAAGCAGGGTCGGCACCACCCGTTGGGTTCCCTCGTCCAGCTCCCGATAGATCTGGAGCAGGCGCAGCTCCTGCTCGGTGCTGAGGCCGTATCCGCTCTTGGCCTCAACCGTGGTGACGCCCAGCTCCGCCATCCGGGCCAGGTGCTCGCGGCAGCGCCGGCCCAGGGATTCGCTGCTCGCGGCCCGCGTCGCGGCCACTGTCGAAGCGATGCCCCCGCCCGCCGCCGCAATGTCGAGATAGGTCTTGCCCCGGATCCGGAGCTCGAATTCTTCGGCACGCCAGCCGGCGAACGCCAGATGGGTATGACAGTCCACCAGCCCCGGCACCACCAGCCGGCCCCCGGCGTCCTCCGACGGCCAATCGCGGTACTGCGCGGGAAGCCCGGCCACCGGTCCGGCCCAGCGGACCCGTTCCCCTTCCCAGACCAGTGCGGCGCGAGGCACCGTGTGAAGGTCGGCCTGTCCGCCGGCGGGGAGGCAGCGGGCGAGGCCGCCGATGTTGGTGAGGACCGGCATCAGATCATCGGAAGGTCCACTCCCCGCTCCTTCGCCACTCGGATGGCTTCCTCGTATCCGGCATCCGCGTGCCGCATCACTCCGGTGCCCGGATCGGCGGTGAGCACCCGCTCGAGCCGCCGGTCGCCGCTCTCGGTGCCATCAGCCACGATCACCATCCCGGCGTGGATCGAGTAGCCGATGCCCACTCCGCCGCCGTGGTGCAAGGACACCCAGCTGGCCCCGCAAGCGGTATTGAGCAGCGCGTTGAGCAGCGGCCAGTCGGCAATCGCATCGCTGCCATCCTTCATGGCCTCGGTTTCGCGATTGGGCGACGCCACCGATCCGGTGTCGAGATGATCGCGCCCGATCACGAGCGGCGCCTTCACCTTCCCCTGCTTGACCAACCAGTTGAACCGTCGCCCCAGCTCGGCGCGCTCGCCGTACTCGAGCCAGCAGATTCGGGCGGGTAATCCCTGGAACTGCACCTTGCGGCGCGCCTGCCCGATCCAGCGAGCGAGGGATTCATGCTGCGGGAAGGTCTCCAACACCGTGTCATCGGTCACGGCAATGTCGGCCGGGTCACCCGAGAGCGCGGCCCAGCGGAAGGGCCCCGCCCCGCGGCAAAAGAGCGGCCGGATGAACAGCGGCACGAACCCGGGAATGCCGAAGGCGCGGGCCATCCCCCGGTGATCCGCCACCTGGCCGCGCAGGTTGTTGCCGTAATCGAAGGCGATGGTGCCGCGCTGCTGGAGCGCCAGCATCGCATCGACATGGACCGCCATCGAGTCCAGCACCGCGGATTCGTAGGCCGCCGGGTCCTTTTCCCGGAGCACCGCCGCGCCGTCGAGGGAATATCCCCGCGGGATGTACCCCACCCGGAGATCGTGCGCCGAGGTCTGATCGGTGACGACGTCCACCGTCACGCCGCGACGGACCAGCTCCGGCAGCACATCGGCAATGTTGGCCACCAGCCCGACGGACAGGGCCCGGCGGTTGGCCCGGGCCTGGTTCACCAGCGCAAGCGCCTCATCGAGACTGTTGGCGAGCCGGTCACAGTACCCGGTTTCGATCCGGCGCTGGACTCTGGCCGGGTCCACCTCCACGCCCAGCAGAACGCCGCCGTTCATCGTCGCGGCAAGCGGCTGGGCACCCCCCATTCCGCCCAGGCCACCCGTCACCACCAATCGACCGGCGAGGGTGCCGCCGAAGTGCTGCCGGGCGCACTCAGCGAACGTCTCGAAGGTTCCCTGCAGGATGCCCTGGGTCCCGATGTAGATCCACGAGCCGGCGGTCATCTGGCCGTACATCGTCAGGCCGAGCGCCTCGAGCCGGCGGAATTCCTCCCAGGTGGCCCAGCGGGGAACCAAATGGGCGTTGGCAATGAGCACCCTCGGCGCCTCCTCGTGGGTGCGGAACACTCCGACCGGCTTCCCGCTCTGGACCAGCAGGGTCTCGTCGTTCTCCAGGCGCCGAAGGGTCTCGACGATCTTCTCGAAGCAGGCCCAGTTGCGCGCGGCCTTTCCGGTGCCGCCGTAGACGACCAGGTCCTCGGGCCGTTCGGCCACGGCGGGGTCGAGATTGTTCATCAGCATCCGGAGGGCCGCCTCCTGGTGCCACCCCTTGCAGGAAAGGGTGGTTCCGGTGGGCGCGCGGATCGCGGCGGGCGCGAGGGTAGTCATGCGGCGGCTCCAGGTGACGAAGACGGCTCCCAAAGATAGTTCCAACGCTCGGCTGAGACTTGGTATCCGAACGGAAGGATGAATCCCCGGAGCCCGTCCGGCCGTA
>JBGPVQ010000226.1:0-5148 GCA_041491785.1 Gemmatimonadota bacterium
CGTGATCGACGCGATCAGCCGCTACTACACCACCGGAAACGCCAACGTGCACCGCGGCGTTCACGCCCTGAGCCAGGAAGCGACCACGGAATACGAGCGGGTCCGCGCGCTGGCGGCCCGATTCCTCAACGCCGCCTCCCCAGGGGAGATCATCTTCACCGCCGGCACCACCGCGGCCCTCAACCTCGTCGCGCAGAGTCATGGCGGCTCGGTGCTCCGCCCCGGGGACGAGATCTTGGTTTCGGAGATGGAGCACCATTCCAACCTGGTGCCCTGGCAACTGGTGGCCGACCGGACCGGCGCCGCGGTGCGGGCGATTCCCGTCACCGAATCGGGCGCCCTCGACCTCGCCGAGTTCGAGCGGCTCCTCGGCCCCCGCAACAAGATCGTCGCGGTGACCCACGCGTCGAACGTGATCGGGGCGATCAATCCGATCAACGCGATGGCTGCGATGGCGCACGACGTTGGCGCGGTGGTCGTGGTGGACGGAGCCCAATCGGCCCCGCACCTCAGGGTCGATGTTCAGGCGATCGACTGCGATTTCTTCGCCTGCTCGGGCCACAAGCTCTACGGGCCCACCGGGATCGGCCTCCTCTACGGCAAGGCCGCCTTGCTCGAGGCGATGCCTCCCTGGCAGGGTGGCGGCGGCATGATTCGCGAGGTCCGGATGGAGCGCAGCAGTTTCGCCCCGCCCCCCGAGCGATTCGAGGCGGGGACCCCGCCGATCGCCGAGGTGGTCGGGCTGGGCGCCGCGCTGGAGTACGTGATGGCGTGGGACTGGGAGGCTCTGGTGGCCTACGAGCAGGGGCTCGTGGCGGAAGCGGCCCAGCGGGTCAGGGCGGTGCCGGGCCTCCGGATGCTCGGCGAAGGGGCGGACCGGGTCAGCGTCCTTTCCTTCGCGTTGGAGGGGATCCACCCGCACGACGCGGGGACGGTGCTCGATACCCTGGGGATCGCGGTTCGGGCGGGCCACCATTGCGCCCAACCGCTCATGCGCCGTTTCGGCGTGCCGGCCACGCTGCGCGCCAGCTTCGCGGCCTACACCACCCTGGAAGAAGTCGAGGCGTTGGTCGCCGGCCTCCACCAGGTCCGGAAGGTCCTGGCGTGATGGCCGAGCTCGACGAGCTCTACCAGAGCGTGATTCTCGACCACAACCGGGCGCCGAGGAATTTCCGGAAGCTTGAGGACGCGACCAACCACGCAGAAGGCCGAAACCCCCTCTGCGGCGACCAGTTCGAAATCTGGCTCAAGGTCGAGGGCGACGTCATCAGCGACGTGGCCTTTCTGGGCCAGGGGTGTGCCATCTCGAAGGCCAGCGCCTCGATGATGACCCAGGCGATCAAAGGGAAGACCGTCGCGGAGGCCCGGGCGCTCTTCGAGCAATTCCACAACGTGGTGACCGGAGTGGCCCAGGAAAAGCTGCCCTCGAAGCTCGAGGTCTTTCGCGGCGTTGCGGCGTTTCCGATCCGGGTCAAGTGCGCGACGCTCTCCTGGCATGCCATGAAGAGCGCCCTCGAACACACTGTGAAGGAGTAGCACCCGATGCCGTACGCCGAAATGATGGTGAAACCGATGCGCGAGGAGGTCAGCCGCCTCGGGGTGACCGAGCTCCGGACCGTGGCGGAGGTGGACGCGGCGCTCGGACCGGGGGAGGGAACCGTGCTGGTCTTCGTCAATTCGGTCTGCGGGTGCGCCGCCGGTGCAGCGCGGCCAGCGCTCGCCCTGGCGCTCCAGCACACGGTCAAGCCGCAGCATCTCTACACCGTCTTTGCCGGACAGGACCTCGACGCCGCGGCGCGGGCGCGGAGCTACTTCGCGGACTACCAGCCGAGCTCGCCGTCGGTGGCCCTGGTGCGGGATGGGGAGGTGGTGCATTTCGTTCATCGCCACATGATCGAGGGCCGGGGTCCCCAGGCAATCGCGGCCGACCTGGTCGCCGTGTTCGACAAGCATTGCTCACCGCAGGGAGCGGCGAGAAACGAGTAGCGTGTCCGGCCAGGTCTTCCACCCCGGCCACGAAGAGCTCCACGGCGTCACGGTCGTCGTGGAGGGAGCTTCGGGCTATACCTGGGTGGGGCGCTACCATGAGCGGACCGACCGCGGCGTCGTCCTGCACGACGTCGCCGTCCATGACCCCGCCACCGCCAGCCATCCGCGACAGGCCTGGATCGCCCGGCTGCTCAAGTTCGGGGTGCGGGTGGACGCGAAGCACCTCGTGATCCCAACCCCCGAAACCCTTCGAATCACCCGCCTCACGGAATTCGACGCCGGGAGCTGAGGCCCGGCGATCGCTCATCGAGATGCCACGCCTGCCGCGGCGGGCGGTATCTTAGGACGCGGGACGGCCGTGGGTACCTCGCAAAACCGCGGGACCGAGGGAAACGTACCGAGCCCCAGAACGGACACTCCAATCCGGAGCGGATCGGCATGAACGGCAGTGTGGTGAAGCTCGAGGGCGTCACGAAGCGGTTCTCCGGCCATACCGCGGTGGACGAGCTTTCGCTGGACGTCCCCAAAGGCGGCATCTTCGGCCTGCTCGGCCCCAACGGCGCCGGCAAGAGCACGACCATCCGCATGATTATGAACATCATCACCCCCGACGAGGGGCGAATCTCGGTCCTCGGCAAGGAGTCCGCGAGCCGGGACCTCTCCGACCGGATCGGCTTCCTCCCCGAGGAGCGTGGCCTCTATAAGAAGATGAAGGTGGTCGACCAGCTCACCTTTCTCGGAGAGACCAAGGGGATCGGGCGAGCCGTGGCCCGCAAGAAGGCGGTGCAGTGGCTCGAGCGCCTCGGGCTCTCCGACTGGACGCTCAAGAAAGTGGAGGATCTCTCCAAGGGGATGCAGCAGAAGGTCCAGTTCATCGGCGCACTGCTGCACGACCCGGAGTTGCTCATCCTCGACGAGCCGTTCAGCGGACTCGACCCGGTGAACAGCCAGGTGATGAAGGACGTGGTGGTGGAGGAGGCGCGGCGAGGGCGCACGGTCCTCTTCTCCACCCATATCATGGAGCAGGCGGAGAGGATGTGCGACCGGCTGGTGATCATCGCGCTGGGGCGCATCGTGGTGGAGGGGGCGCTGGCCGACGTGAAGCGGGAGTTCGGGGGCCGCCATGTCGCCCTGACGTTCACCCGCAACGCCGACCGGGCAGCCAGGGTGCTGGCCGACCGGAGCCTGATCGAGAAGGTGGACGACTACGGCGCGAGCGCGGAGGTGACCCTCGCCCCCAGCGGCGACGCCGACCGGCTCCTCCGGGCGCTGATTCAGGAAGACGTCGGGCTCTCCCGCTTCGAGGTGGTCGAGGCCTCGCTCCAATCGATCTTCATTGCGAAGGTGGGGGCCGATGCGGCTACGGCGCCGGCCAAGGAGGTGGTGCATGCGTAAGGTCTGGGCAATCATCCGGCGAGAATTCGTCGAGCGGGTCCGCACCAAGGCCTTCATCCTCGGCACCCTGCTCTTCCCGCTGTTCATGGGCGCGATGTTCATCCTCCCCGGCTACCTGATGAGCCGGAGCCTCGGCCTGAAGACCATCGCCCTGGTGGACGCAACGACCAGCGGGCTCGGGAAACAGGTCGCGGACGCACTCCAGGCCGCCCGGATCGGCAAAGGGGAGAAGGCCAGGCCGCGATACGAAGTGATCCGGGTTGCCGCGGTCGGCCGGGCCGACGCGGTTCGGGATTCCCTGGTGCCGATGACCGGACTCTCGCGGAAGCTGGCCGGAGGATTCGACGGCATTCTGGTGATCAGCGACTCGACGGTGCCCTCGGGCAAGGCGGCGTACTACGGGGCCAACGTCGCGAGCTTCGACGACATGCAGGAGATGGCGGGGACCATCCGGCCGCTGGTCATTGCGCGGAGACTGCAGTCCATGGGGGTGGACCCCGCCGAGGTGATGAAGTCGGTGCAAGGAATCGACCTGGTGGCCACCAAGGTGGCGGACGGGAAGCTGACCGGAGAGAGCGGGGCCGCGACCTTCATCCTGGCCTACGCGATGGGATTCATGCTCTACTTCTCGCTCCTCCTGTTCGGCACCCAGGTGATGAATTCCATCGTCGAGGAGAAGAACAATCGGATCGTTGAGGTGCTTGCCTCGAGCCTCACCCCGTTCCAGATGATGCTGGGGAAGGTGACGGGGGTGGGGCTGGTGGCGCTCTTCCAGATCGGGATCTGGGGTGGCGTCGCCACGTATCTCTCGACCCACCAGGACAAGATTCTCGCCGCGTTCGGCGTGGCGGCGGGAGCGGGCGGGAGGATGGCCTTCGCGCTGCCGTCGATGAAACCGGATTTGCTGATCGTCTTCCTGGTTTTCTTTGCCCTCGGGTTCCTGCTCTTCGCTGCGGCGTACGCCGCGGTGGGGGCGATGGTCAATACGACGCAGGAGGCGGGACAGGCGCAGATGCCGGTGATGATGTTCGTGTTGATGGGCTTCTTCTCGGTGTTTGCGCTGGTGCGGGACCCGAACGGCACCGCCGCCCACGTCCTGACCTACGTTCCCATGCTGACCCCCTTCGTGGTGCCGATGCGCTACTCGATTTCTCCGCTGCCGTTGAGCGAGCTGCTGCTGTCGGTGGGGGTGACGGTGCTCGGACTTGTGGTGGTGGTGTGGGTGGCGGCGCGGATTTACCGGGTGGGGATTCTGAGCTACGGGAAGAAGGCGACGCTCCGTGACATGCTGCGGTGGATCAGGACGGCATAGGAGCCAGGGAGTCAGGGAGACACCAGGAGCCACACGCTGAGCGGGGTCCCTAAGTGGGGGCCCCTGCTTGTTTCAGGGAACGAACAGCGCGCCGTGCGGCATTGCCGCCCCCACGACTCCGTTCGGCCAGGTGGCCCGGCTGAAACTCACGCCCAGTCGGGTTGAGTCCGCGTCCCGGAAGCGCTCGTCCCAGGAGAGCCGCCCGCTGATCCGGTCGAGCCGGGCCATGAGAATCCGGGGTGGGCCATCACCCTGCTCCGTCACGACCAGCCGGTCGCTGCCGGGGTCCGCCGCGATCCAATGCGGAAAGAAGGTCGAATCGGTGGGGAGCGCGGACACTTCCACGGGGTGTGACAGGTCGCTGAGGTCGAGAGAAACGATGACGTGCGAATACGCAATCGGCATCACCCAGAACTTCCCGGCCAGGATCGGCACGGAACAGCCGAACCGTA
>JBGPVQ010000227.1:0-5143 GCA_041491785.1 Gemmatimonadota bacterium
ACGAGTCTGCTGTCACTCGTCGTCGGACTGGTACTCTTCCTGCCGGTCCGACTCGCGGCGGGCGGTCGGGACCAGTGAGCGCCCAGGTGATGGTAGTCGGCTCCGGGGCCAGCGGCGTGCATTTCGCCCGGACGGCGCTGGATCTGGGGCATGAGGTCACCATGGTGGACGTGGGCCACGAGCGTCCGGCGCCGGTGCTTCCCGAGGCGGACTTCACCGGCCTCAGGGACCAGCTCACGGATCCGGCGGACTACTTCCTCGGCACGGAGTTTCAGGGTGTCGTGTCGCCGGGTCACGACCCCGAGTACTACGGCTTCCCCCCGGGCAGGGACTACGTCTTCCGAACCCCACCCGGATTCGGCTTCCGCGCCAGCGGTTTCGCACCGCTCTTCTCCTTCGCGCGGGGCGGCCTGGCGGAGGTATGGACCGGCGGCTGCTACCCCTTCAACGACGACGACCTGCGGGATTTCCCCATCGACCATGAGGCGCTGGCGCCGCACTACACGCAAGTGGCCCGGCGCATCGGAGTGACCGGCGTGGAGGATGATCTCGCGAGGTTCTTCCCTCTGCACGGCGGCTTCTTGCCGCCGCTGGAGCTCGATCCGCACTCGGCGGAGCTGATGACGGGCTACGAGCGCCAGCGCCGCTATTTCCACGAGCGCCTCGGCTGTTACATGGGTCGCACCCGGGTTGCTACCCTGAGCCGGCCGCAGGGTGGCCGGGGGGAGTGCACCTACCTGGGGCGCTGTCTTTGGGGGTGTCCCCGTGAGGCGCTGTACACCCCGTCGGTGACGCTGCGCGAGTGTCAGGAGCACCCCGCGTTCACCTACCTGCCCGGACTCGAGGTGCGCCACTTCCGGGTGGACGGCCAGCGCCGGGTTACCTCGGTCGTGGCGGTCCCGGTCCGCGGCGGGGCGCCGCGCGAGCTGCCGGTCGAGCAGCTGGTCCTGACGGCCGGGACGCTGCAGTCCGCCGCGATCGTGCTGCGGTCGGTCCACGCGGCGACCGGGGAGGTCGTGCGCTTGCCCGGCCTCATGGATAACCGGCAGATTCTGGTGCCGTTCGTGAACCTGCGTCGGGTGGGCCGCCGGTACCGGGCGGACCGATATCAATACCATCTCATCGGGCTTGGGCTGGCGGCCGACGATCCCCGGGCTCATGTTCACGGCCAGCTCACGACGCTCAAGACGGCGCTGATGCATCCGATCATCCAGCAGCTGCCGTTCGACCTGCGGACCTCGCTGCGGATCGCGCGGGCGGCGCACGGGGCGCTGGGGGTGGTGAATCTCAACTTCCACGACACCCGGCGCGAGGAGAATGCGGTGACGCTGGCGGAGGAGCAGGGTGAGCTGCGGGTCGCGGTCCGCTATTCGCCGCCCGCCGACGAGCCGGAGCGTCTGGCCGGGGCGCTGCGCCGCCTGCGTGCCGCCCTGTGGCGTCTGGGCTGCATCGTGCCGCCGGGGATGGCGCACGTGCGGCCGATGGGAGCGAGCGTGCACTACGCCGGCACCTTTCCGATGACCCGGGAGGCGCGGCCGTGGACCACCGACTCGGACGGCCGCAGCCGGGACTTTTCGAATCTGTGGTTCGCGGACGGCTCGTCGTTCCCATATCTGCCGGCCAAGAACCTGACCTTCACCCTGATGGCCAACGCGACGCGGGTGGCGCATCATGCCCTTAACACCGGCTGAACGCCCTCGGATCTCCGAGGCGCTCCCTATCTCAGGGCCGGCCGAGCGGTGGATCGTCAGGGGCGTGCTCGCCGGTCTCGCCGGGGTCGCGGCGGCCCTGGCCCTCGCTACGCTCTGGTGGCCCCTCGGATGGGATCAGGGAGTGTTCGCCTGGATCGGGGACACGATTGCGCACGGGGGAATGCCGTATCGGGATGCCTGGGACGTCAAGGGGCCCGCGACGGGGCTGGTCTACGCCGCGGTGCAGACGGCGTTCGGAAGGGGCCCCTGGCCGATCCGAGTCTTCGACCTGGGGCTCTGCGCGGCCACGCTGCCGTTCCTGTTCCGCGCGCTGGGACGCCTCCTGGGGAGGCCGGCCGCACTTTACGGCATGCTGCTCGCCCTGCTCTGGTATTTCAGCCAGGGATTCTGGGACACCGCCCAGCCGGACGGATGGGCGGCGCTGCTCCTGCTTCCGGTGGTGGCACCGCTGCTCGGCAGGGAGAAACAGCCTGGTGCGGGATACTACCTCGGCGCCGGCGCGCTGGTCGGCCTGTGCGCATTCCTCAAACCGACCTACGCCGTCCTCCTCCTCCTGCCGGCCTGGGCGTTGATGAGGTCCCCGCCGCCGCGACCCGAGGCACGGGGGCGATCGGCTGCGATGCTCGGGCTGGGATTCCTGGTCATCGTCGCGGGCTTCGTGTCCTGGTTTCTGGCCCGGGCCGCCCTCGGCTCACTCTGGCAGGAATACGTCGTCGGTAACCTGCATCGGGCTACCTCGCCGGGCTGGGTATCGGCCGAGGTCATGGCCCCGGTGTATCGGTACTTCTCGCGTCCCCAGGTGGTCATCGCCGTGACGGCGGCGCTGGCGGGAGGGGCCCTCCTGAAGCGGGACCGTTGGGCTGACTTCGAGATCCTGATGCTCTGGGTGGTTGTCAGCATCGTCTGCGTGGTGACCCAGGGACGCTGGGAAGGCTACCTGCTGCACCTGGTCGAGTTCCCGCTCATCTGTCTTGCCGTCTTCGGCGTCGCTACCGCCGCGCGGGCGGGTGAACCGACCGCCCCTCTCGCCGCAGCGTGCGCGTTGTCCCTCGCGGTTGCCAGCGCCGGTGCCGCGGCCCGCCCAGTCGGACGATGGGCCCGGATGGAGCTCGGAAGGACCGGCCGCGACGCGTACGCCGCCGGCTTCGACAACCTCTGGTTGGGATTCTCATTCCACGCCGATGTGGCCGTCGCGCAGCGCGTCCGAACCCAAACGTCCCCGGACGATGTCGTCCTCGCGCTGGAGGACCCGCTGGTCAACTATCTCGCGGCGCGCCGCAGCATCGGCCGGTATACCTCGCCGGGCCCTGCCTGGGTGAACACCTCGGACCTGGGGCCCCGGGGGCGCGAATTCCTCCGCGATGTCGCCGCGAGTCGCCCGAAATACGTGGTGATCGGTCCACCGGTGGCATGGGTGCCCGGAACCCTCTGGAAGGTCCTGGACGATCACTATCCGGCGCCCTTCGTGGCGCTGCTGCGGCGCGAGTACACCGTGGACACGATTATCGGGGGGTCGACACTCCTGCGGCACGGCAGCGCCGACCGCTAGGGTGCAGCGGGGCTCGCGGACTCGACGGAACGTCCGCTGCCCGCGGCTCCCAGCAGCGCGATGAGCAGGAAGGGCAGGTACCACTCCACGTAGGAGCCGGTGGCGTGGGTCTTCCAGAGCTGGATGGCCGACGCCAGCATGGCGGTCAGTGCGGCGAGCTGCGGCACGGTTCGGCCGCGGGCCCAGAGCGCCGCCGCCAGGCACAGGGCGGCGAAGCCGAGGAACATCGGCTTGAAGAGGGAGGTCGTGCCGAACAGGGGGTGCTGGAAGATCGCCGCCAGCGCCGGGTGGGTGCCCCAGAAGCTCATCGTACTGGCGCCATACTCCCTGAGGCCGACGCCTTCCTGGTGCTCGAGCGTACTCTGCAGCAAGAGGCGTATCGCATCTCCGGCGGGCGCGTGGGTGTAGTACACCACGAGGGCTGCGATGGCGAGTCCGGTGAGCGCGAAACCCGCGGCAAACGGTAGCGCGCCCTCGCGCCGCCAGGCGCGCCACCCGAACCACAGCGGAAACAAGAACGCCGGCCAGAACAACACTCCCGCCGCGCATGCCAGGAGCAGGCCCGACAGCGCAGGCCGACGGAGCGCAGCAAAGGCCAGGAGGACGACGGCTGACGGGGCGATGTGGGAGATGTACGCCAGGCCCCCGATCAGGAACTTCTCGCCGCCCAGGCCCAGGACGTAGGGACTTCCCGCATAGAGGATCACCGCGGCAAGCGCGAGGTCATCGCCGGCCAATCGTCGCACGATCAGAAAAAGTCCTGCCAGACCCGCCGCGAAAAAGGTCAAGCACGCCAGCTTCGTGGCCAGCGCGTCCGGCCACCGGTACGAGAGATCTTTCGGCGTGGCGTCCGGAGGATTCGCCGGCACGCGCAGCAGCAACTGGAACGGCAGATGCGCTGCGTAAAGCAGGGGACCATAGGTGGCCGCCGCGCCAAATGCCGGGGCGTCGGGACCCTTGAGCTTCGCATCGGCGTAGGGGATCGTGCCGGTCTCGGCCCAGCGTCTGGCGCCGAGGTTGCTGTAGATCCCGGCGTCGTCGGGGCGCCGGCCCAGCACCACCGCGACGTCGAGTGCCAGGACGAGGGCGAGGAGGGCCTTGAGGCCGGTGCGGGATAGGTTTGGCCGCCAGTCAGGAACGCCGCGCCCGCGCGACAACGCAAAGCTCCACCCGGCGTACCCGGCGGTGCACAGAAAGATCACCGTGAAGAGCGGAGCCGCCGTGCCGCGGCCGGGGCGCCCGAACTCCAGGGCGTGAAGCAACGCGAAGGCGATCAGGAGGACGCCGGCCAGCGCCAGGTTTCTGCCGGAGCGCAGCGCTGTCGCGTCGCCGAGCACCACGAACGCGATGAGGACGCCGATCCAGAGCGAGGCCGCCGGGTTGGGGACGAAGGCCTCGAGCACCTCACGCAGCATGAGTGCGGTTTCCCTTGTCGGATGGACCGCCGGCTCGCTTGGAAACGGCGGGCGCAAGCCCTAGCTTCATGACGCCGCCAACCATACACCGTGCGGGGAGGGGTCCGCAACCAGGATTCGCGAATGAGCTCCTCCGCCATCCCCTGCTTCGGCATCGCCGCCGGCGCCGCCCTGCTGGTGCTCGGGTGGGCAGTCCGAAGGGGCGCCCTCCGCGCCGGAATCTGGTTTGCCGCGGCAATCATCGGGCAGGCCGCGTCGCTTCAACTCGTGCACGCCGGTCCAACGGTGGGATATCAGCACTACCTGGATGTAGCCGGCGTTGCGCGAACCCAACCCGCCTGGCTCGGGGCGTTGCTCGCACTGGGCCTGGCCGTTGCTGTCGCCGCGGCCAGACGCTGGGGCGCCATTCGGGAATGGGTGGCCCGATACTTCAGCCGCGGGTCGGCGATTCTTCTCGCGGGCATGGC
>JBGPVQ010000228.1:0-5142 GCA_041491785.1 Gemmatimonadota bacterium
ATCACCCTTCCCGATGGACAGGTCATTACTCCGGATCAGCTGGTCGGGCCGGCACGCCCGGGGCGCACGGTGGTCTATTCGGGGGATACCCGGCCGCACCCGGCGCTGATCCAGGCCGCGAAGGGCGCCGATCTCCTGGTTCACGAGGCCACGTTCGGCGAGGAGGAGCGGGCGCGCGCGCTGGAGACCGGCCATTCGACGGCGCGCGAAGCCGCGGAGGTGGCGCGCGAGGCGGGGGTCCGGCGGCTGGTGCTGACCCACATCAGCGCCCGCTACAGCCGGGAGGCGCCGGAGCTCCTAGCCGAGGCGCAGGCGGTGTTCCCCGAGGTGTCGATCGCGCGGGACGGGCTTGCGGTCGAGGTGCCATTCCCGGATCGGGCGCCCTAGACTCGTTGAGCTCGGGCACTTGAACCGGGTCCCCGCTGGCCGGCGCGACCCGACCGGTGAACTTGACAGGGCCCGCGCCGGGCGGCCTATTGCGGCGTCCCTCTCCACGGAAAACGGATGCGCGTGTCCCCACTGCTCCTCGCCGCGACGCTTTCGGCGTCCGCCCTGGCGGCCCAGGCTCCCCAGCATCCGCTCGATGGTCTTTCCGCGCGCGAGCACTCGACCATCTACGACGTGCTGATCGCTTCGGGGAAGACCGACACCACGACCAAGTATCTCTACGTCGCCCTGCGCGAGCCGCCCAAGGCGGAAGTGCTGGCGTGGAAGCCGGGGATGTCGTTCCGGCGCGAGGGTTTCGTACACCTGGTCCAGAGCAAGAAGGGGTACGAGGCGGTGGTGGACATCACCGGAAGGAAGCTGCTCTCCTGGCGCGAGGTGCCGGCCCGCCAGTACATGGTGAACCGCACCGAGGAGGAACACGCCGGCGAGCTGGCCCTGAAGGATCCGCGGGTGCGGGAGGCGCTCCGCCGCCGCGGCGTGACCGACTTCACTCATGTGGGTTGCAGCCCAGCCAACGAGGGCTACTTCGACCTGCCCGAAGAACGAAATCACCGGGTCTTCCACCTCACCTGCGGGGACGACCACGGCCGATTCTCCGGCTATGGCGAGAACTTTGACGGGCTGGTGGTGGTGGCGGACCTGACCGACGACAAGATCCTGCGGGTCACCGATACCGGGGTGCAACCCCACACCGGCGCCTACGACGAGCATGACGTCGAGGCGGTCGGGCCGACCCGGGAAACCAAGAACCCGGTCTCCATGGTGCAGCCGATGGGGCCGTCTTTTGTTCTCGACGGTCAGCAAGTGAGCTGGCAGAATTGGAAGTTTCACTTCCGGGTGGATCCGCGACGGGGGATCGTGCTCTCGCTGGTCAGGTACAGTGACGGCGGCCGCGACCGCTCGATCATGTATCAAGGCTCGCTCTCCGAGCTGTTCGTCCCCTACATGGATCCGACCGATCCATGGAATTACCAGAGCTACTACGACCTGGGCAGTTTCCCGTCGGCGTTCGGCGGGGTGGCGAGCTCGCTGGAGCCGGGACTCGAGTGCCCCGCCACTGGGACCTACTTCAACGCGGTGGTGGTCTCCGACAAAGGCCGGCCCCGCGAGCGGGCCCGCGCCGTGTGCCTGTTTGAGCGCTACGCGGGCGACGTGAGCTGGCGCCACAGCCGAGACGGCGGTGGGGTGGTGGAGAGCCGGGCCAAACGGGATCTGGTGCTTCGGATGTTCATGGGCGCGGGGAACTACGACTACCTGTTCGACTGGGTGTTCCAGCAGGACGGGACGCTGCGTCTGAACCTCGGTGCCAGCGGGATGGATCAGGTGAAGGGGATCAGCGGCAAGGGGAACGACGAGATGTACGGGCGTTTCATCGCTCCGAATCTGATCGGCGTTAACCACAGCCACTTCTTCTCGTTCCGGCTGGACCTCGACGTGGATGGGACGGCGAATTCGCTGATGGTGGACCGGCTCAGGACCGAGCGGCAGCCGGAGACGAATCCGCGCCGGAGCCTCTGGAAGGTGGAGTCGAGCGCGGCGCGGACCGAGTTGGAGGCGATGCGGCACTCGACCATGAGCGAGCCGGAAATCTGGCGGATCGTGAATCCGGGGGTGAACGGCGCCTACGGCTCACCGGTGGGATATGAGGTGGACGGGCATGGGGCGCTGACGCTGCTATCGGCGGACGACTACATGCAGCGGCGGGCCGGCTTCACCAATCACACCCTTTGGGTGACGCCGTACAACCCCGAGGAGCTCTTCGCGGCAGGCGACTATCCAACGGTGAGCACGGCCGGAGACGGGCTACCCAAGTGGACCGCGGCCAACCGGGCGATCGCGAACACCGACGTGGTGGTGTGGCTCACGATGGGGTTCCACCATGTGCCCCGGCCGGAAGACTATCCGGTGATGCCGGTGGCGTGGCACAGTTTCGAGATTCGGCCGGTGGGGTTTTTCGCGCGGAATCCGGCGATCGACCTGCCCAAGATCCCTTAGGGGCCGATGAGGGCACCTCCAGTGCCCGGAGGCAACCCGGTCCAAGCGTCCCCGACCCCGGGGGCTTGCGCCTGACTCATGGCTCGCCATTAGTATCCTGCCTCGCCCGCTGGCCGGACCCATCGCAGGAAAGGCAGCACCCGTGATCCCCCCTCCCGCTCCGATCGTGGCAGGACCGCTCGGCCGAGGCGCCCGGCGGAGCCTTCCGTTCGCTTCCGCGCTCGTCCTGGCCGCCTGCAAGCAGGCGGTCCAGCACGCCCCGCCGCCCCCCGAGGTGGTCGTGGTCCAGGTCACGCTGCGGACCGTGGACCAGCCCTACGAGTTCACCGGCAGCGTCGAGGCGTCCAAGCGGGTTCAGGTACGGGCCCAGGTGGGCGGGGTGATCCTGGAGCGGCCCTTCCACGAGGGCCAGACGGTCCAGCCGGGCGATGTGCTGTTCAAGATCGACCCCACCGCGTTCGACGCCGATTGGCGCACCGCCCGGGCCCGCCTGGTGGAGGCCCAAGCGCGGCTCGCCAACGCCGAGCAGAACCTGACCCGGATGACCGCGCTGCTCAAGGACAACGCCATCTCCCGGCAGGACTACGACAACGCCGAATCGAACGCCAAGCAGGCCCGCGCGGCGGTGGAAGAAGCCCAGGGCGTCGTGGACCGCGCGCGGAAGAATCTCAACGACGCGGTGGTGCGCGCCGAGCTGGGAGGCCGGGTGGGGAAGGCCTGGCTCGAGGTGGGCGCCCGGGTGCGCGGCAGCGACGACGTTCTCACCACCATCGACGTGCTCAATCCGATCTACGTGGCGTTTCAGCCCTCTGGGCAGCAGCTCCTGGTCTGGCGGCGCGATCCGCGCACCAGCCGGCTGATAGTGGCCGGGGGGCCGCTCGAGGTGCAGGCGATCCTCCCCGACGGATCGCCGGCGCTCTCGCGAGGCCGGATCGACTTCATTGATCCGGTGATCGATCCCGCGACCGGGACCCAGCAGTTCCGCGCCGCGTTCCCCAACCGGGAGGGCATCCTGGTGCCGGGCCAGTACGTGCGGGTCCGCCTGCTGGGGCTCCGGCGCGACAGCGCCATCGTGGTGCCGCAACGCGCCGTGCTCCAGCAGATGGGGCGGCAGACGGTGTTCGTGGTCGCGGCGGGGGACACCGTGCGCGCCCGCGGCGTCGTGGCGAGCGGCTGGACCGGCGACCAGTGGCTGATCGAGAGCGGGCTCTCCGTGGGTGATCGGGTGATCGTGGACGGCGTCCAGAAGGTGGGCCCGGGACTCAAGGTGCGGGTGGTGATGCTGGCCGATAGCGGGTCGAAAGGCCCGCGCCAGTGAGCGAGCCCACCGGCGAAATCCGCTATTTCTTCATCCGCCGGCCGGTCCTGGCCGGCGTCATCTCGATCGTCATTACGCTGCTGGGCGCCTTCGCCCTGCTGCGCCTCCCGATCAATCGCTTTCCCCAGATCACCCCGCCGGCGGTCCAGGTGACCGCGGTCTACCCCGGTGCCAACGCCGAAGACGTGGCCCAGGCGGTGGCGGCGCCGATCGAGCAACAGCTCTCCGGGCTCGAAGGCCTGCTCTACTATCAATCGGCCAATTCGAGCACCGGGGTGATGTCGCTCTCGGTGTACTTCGACATCTCCCGCGACCAGGACTTGGCCGCGGTCGAGGTCCAAAACGCGGTCAAGTTGGCCGAGCCGCAGCTTCCCGAGGAAGTGCGCCGCAACGGCATCGTGATCCAGAAGACCAACACCAACATTCTCATGCTGGTGTCGCTGGTCTCCGACGATCCGCGCTACGATGCGCTCTACCTGAGCAATTACGCCAAGCTCTACGTGGAGGACGAGCTCAAGCGGCTGCCCGGAGTGGGCAACTCGCAGACCTTCGGCGGGTCGGACTTCTCGATGCTGCTGAGTCTCGACCCGGAAAAGATGGCGCGGTTGGGCATCACGGTGGCGGACGTGGCCGGGGCGGTCCGGGAGCAGAACAGCACCAACCCGGGGGGACGGCTGGGGCGCGAGCCGGCCCCGCCTGGGACTCAGCTGACGCTGCCGGTCACCACCAGCGGACGGCTGACCACCGCGGAGGAGTTCGGAAACGTCATCCTGCGGGCCCGGCCCGACGGCTCCCTGGTCCGGGCTCGGGACATCGCCCGGGTCCACCTGGGGGCCCTGAGCTACGACGCCCTCGGCCGGCTCAACGGGCAGGCGACCGCGAGCCTCCTGGTCTTTTCCCGCCCCACCGCCAATCAGCTCGACGCCCGGAACCAGGTGGTCAAACGGATGGAGGAGCTGGCGAAGAGCTTCCCCGCCGGGGTGCACTTCGTGGTGCCCTTTGACACCACCCCGTTCATTACCGAGTCGATGAAGGAAGTGGTCAAGACGCTGGTCGAGGCGATGCTGCTGGTGACGTTGGTGGTGTTCCTCTTCCTGGAGAGCTGGCGGGCGACGGTCATTCCGATGGTGGCGGTGCCGGTCAGCATCATCGGCACCTTTCTCGGCCTGCAGATGCTCGGCTTCACCATCAACACGCTGAGCCTGTTCGGACTGGTGCTCGCGATCGGCATTGTGGTGGACGACGCGATCGTGGTGATCGAGAACGTCGAGCGCATCATGGAGGAGGAGCACCTTCCGCCCCGCCAGGCGGCCGACAAGGCCATCCGCCAAGTGGCCGGGGCGCTGGTGGCGATCGTGCTCTCCCTCTGCGCGGTGTTCGTG
>JBGPVQ010000229.1:0-5137 GCA_041491785.1 Gemmatimonadota bacterium
GCCGCCATGCGAGACCTGGCCCGGGAGCTGGTGGACACCTTCGCGCGGGGATGGTCGAAAGGACAGGTCGACCTCATCGTTCAGGTGTTCAACACCGACGCGGTTTTCCAGGAGACTCCCTTCTCGGCGCCCCTCAAGGGCAGCGAGGAGATCCGGAAATACTGGAGCGACGTGCCGGTACATCAATCGGAGATTACCGTCACAACCGGAGAGGTGTACATGGCCGGCCCCTGGTTTGCCACCGAGTTCAAGTCGGTCTTCCGAAGGCGGCGGACCGGCGAATGGGTCGAGGCGCGGGGGGCCATGTTCTGTGAGACCGACGGGCTCCGGCTCACCGAGATGCGGATGTACTGGCATCGGCGAGCTTAGTCCCGGCCGGGAGACCAGAGCCCCAAGCGTGTCACTGGGGACGGACACCAGCGCCCTATGTCGAGTGACGATAAGTAATTGCACCGTATTGTGTTACGTTAGTTCGAGACATGGCACGGAATTGGATACGATTCCAGGCGTTCGGCCGGTGTCCCGTTTCATCTCTGTCCCGACCGGAAAGCTGTCCCGGAGGATTCCATGATCTCTCTTCTCGCCGCCCTTGCCGTCCTGGGTGCCCCGACCACTCCGTCCGACCCACCGATGGTTCGGATCACGGAGGCGGATCGCCCCGCTCTCAGGCTCTGGATGAGCAATGAACGCCGCTATCGTGAGGGCGATCCGGCCCGCCTCCAGGTGGACGCGGAGGTAGACGGTTATCTCCTGGTGGTGAACTACGATACCGATGGCCGCCTTCGCATCCTGTTCCCGCTGGAGCCGCGCGATGACGCCCGGGTCCGCGCCGGCCGCCGGTATGAGGTGCGGGACGAGTCGGGCCGCGGTGCGTTCATCGCCGGGGGTGATGGCACCGGGCTCATCTTCAGCGCCATCTCGCAGGATCCCTGGCGCTTCGACGAAATCGTGCTGGCCGACCGGTGGGACTTTACCCGGCTGGAGATCGACCGTCGGAGCACCAACCCGGAGCAGGATATCACCGACCAGGTGCAGCGGCTCGCCGGCCCTGGCGGCTTCGACTATGACGTCATGGGATACCGGGTGTACGGCCAGACCCGGTACACGTCGGACTCGTACTATCCGCGCAGCGTTTACATCTACGACGACTACCTCTACTGCAACAATTGGAGCTGGCGGTACAACGGCTGCCGCCGCTGGCCGTACGACGGCGGCTGGTCGATCGGATTCGGGTACGGCTACGATCCGTTCTACTACGGGTACGGCCGCAGCCCCTATGGGTACGGCTATGGCAATGGCTACGGTGGGTACTTCCCCTACGGCGGCGGCTACTATCCGTATCGGCCGCTGATCCCGGGGCAAGTGCCCAGCGCCGGCCCGCGGCCTCGCGGCTACCCGGTGCGGCCGCCGACACAGAACGCCAACGCAGGTGGGTCACCCGGGTTCGGGAGTGGCGTCGTCGGCGCCGGCAGGAGCCCCGGCTCGGTGCCTCCGATCAACTGGCGGGCCCGTCCTGCCGCAAGGCCGGTGAACGGCCCCACGGTGGTCTCGCGGGGCGGGTCGGGTGGTACACCGGCCTTCTCCCCGCCGGCTCGTCGGGCCCGACCCGACAACGACGTCTACCCCGTTGGCGGCGGTGGTCGCAACGCGAACGATCGCGGACGGGACGAGCCGCGGAGCTACAATCCGCCAGCGGCTCGGTCAGAGCCCCGGCGTGACCCCCCGTCCTCACCCCCGCCGGCCCGCGCCGAGCCCTCGCATTCGAGCGGAGGGTCGGGCGGCGGCCACTCAGCACCTCCCTCCGGGGGCTCGCGCCCGAGGCGCCCAAGGGGCTAAGCGAAGCAAGCGCTGGATCGCAGCAAACGAGACGGGCGGCGTCAGCCGCCCGTTTTGCGTCGGGTATAGTCGAGCGCCCACTCCATCAGGTCGGCGCCCCGGAGGCCGACCCGCATCGCCGCGGTGACCGCGGCATCCTCACTCATTCCCTGGTCCAGGATGAAGTAGGGAATCAGGGCCCCGCCAACCCGGTTCGCGCTGGCGCAGTGGATCAGCAACGGACGGTCTTGGTTCCTTCTCAGCTCGGCGAGCACCGCATCCATGGTCTGGTCGTCGAGTGCGCCCTGTCGCACACTGACGTTCAGGTATTCCATCCCGAGCCGTCGCACCTGCGCCGGCTCGTCGTACGGTCGCGGTTCCATCGGGTCGCGGATATCGAGAATTACCGCAACCCCGGCCGCCTTGAGCGTTTCGAGTTGCTCCGCCGAGGGCTGCCCGCCGGTGAGGAGTTGGGGGAGGGGCTGACCGGCGTTCGGGACGCCTTGCATCGCCTCGAGCAGAGCGGACATGGGATTGTAGTGAACCTCGGCGGAGGTCGCGAGTCAACGGCCCCCCGGGAAACGCCTCACACCGCCGGGGTCTTCCCCTTACCTTTTACGCATGCTCCACCTCGCCATAGCCCAGCTCAAGCCACGGAAGGGCGCCTATCGGGATAACCTCGCCAGGCTGGGAGAGGTCTTCCGTCGTCTGGCGTCTGAGCCCGAGCCACCCGATCTGCTGATTTTGCCGGAGACGGCGCTCACCGGGTATTTCGTCGAAGGCGCGGTACGGGAGCTGGCCCGGAGTGCCGAAGCGCTGTTCGCCGACCTGGCGCACGAGCACGCTTCCGCCGGCGCCCCGCCGATGGATGTGGCGGTCGGCTTCTACGAGCTGTGGCGTACCCGGCTTCACAATGCGGCGCTGGTTGCCTCGTTGGGGGGCCCCGACGCCGGCATCCGTCATGTGCATCGCAAGATCTTCCTCCCGACGTACGGCGTGTTCGACGAGGAACGGTTCGTCGAGCCGGGCCGCTCGATCCGCGCCTTCGACACCCGCTGGGGGCGCGCCGCCGTGATCATCTGCGAAGACGCATGGCATTCGCTGGTGCCGACGATCGCCGCGTTGGACGGCGCTCAGCTGCTGGCCGTGCTGAGCGCGAGCCCCGCGCGGGGCCTTGCCCCGGAAGAAGGTGGGGAGCGGCGCCCGGCCAGCCTGCTGCGATGGGAGCGTACCATCCAGGCGATTGCGGGGGAGCACGGCATGTACGTGGCGCTGGCGCAGCTGGTGGGGTTCGAGGGCGGAAAGGGATTTCCCGGCGGCTCGCTGGTGGCGGGTCCCCGCGGGGACGTCCTCGCGCGCGCCAAGGTGTTTGAAGAGGATCTGCTTCGGGTCACGCTCGATCTTGGCGAAATTCCCCGGGTGCGCGCCGAGCTTCCCCTCCTCTCGGACCTTGAGTTGCACCTGCCCCGACTCCTCGACGAGCTGGAAGGGAAGCGCGTCGCGGAGGGAGAGGAGGCCAACGGCCGCCCCCCCGCAGTCCCGCCTGCCCCTCGTCCCGCCGCTCTGGCGCCGCAACCCTCCCGCCTCGGCGCACGCACCGACCCGCTGGCGATCGATCCGGACCTCACTCGCCGCTGGCTGGTGGAGTTTCTGCGCGACGAGGTCACCCGCCGGCGCGGCTTCGACCGCGCGGTGGTGGGTCTTTCGGGAGGGGTGGACAGTGCCGTGGTGGCGTGGCTGGCCGCGGAGGCCCTCGGGGCGAACAACGTGACCGCGATCCGGATGCCCTACAAGTCCTCGAGCCCCGCCTCGTTGCAGGACGCGCAGTCGGTGATCGATGCCCTCGGAATCCACGCCGAGACGGTCGACATCTCCGCCGCAGTGGACGGACTGGCGGGAACGCTCGCCGATCGCCCCGATCCGGCCCGGCTCGGGAACATCTGCGCCCGGATCCGGATGGTGACGCTGTTCGATCGCTCGGCGGCGCTCAAAGCGTTGCCGCTCGGCACCGGTAACAAGACCGAGCGTCTGTTCGGGTATTTCACCTGGCACGCCGACGACACCCCTCCGGTGAACCCGATCGGCGATCTCTTCAAGAGCCAGGTATGGGCGCTGGCGCGGCACCTCGGCGTGCCCGGTGCGATCGTGGACAAGCCGCCGACGGCCGACCTGGTGAAGGACCAGACCGACGAGGGCGATTTCGGCATTACCTACCCGAAGGCCGATGCGATCCTCCACTGGCTCCTGCTGGGCTACGCCGCCGACGCTATCGAGGCGCTCGGGTACACTCCGGCGGAAGTGGCGCTGGTGCGGCGGCGGCTGGATTCGACCCACTGGAAGCGACGACTCCCGACGGTGGCGATGGTGAGTCAGACCGCGATCGGGGAGTACTACCTGAGACCGGTGGACTACTGAACTAGGAGGCGATCAAGTGCAGCCGGAAAGTCGCCCGATGTCCTACTCCCGCGGGGAGATCACCACGTTCGTCATGCCCCACATGCAGAACGTGCTGGGCGATCTGTTCGGCGGCCATCTGATGGCGCTGGTCGATCAGGCCGCGGCGGTCGCCGCGATCCGCCACGCTGGCGGGCCGGCGGTAACCAAGTCGATCGATCGGCTCGATTTTCACCACCCGATTCCGGTCGGGGCGCTGGTGACCTGCTACTCCACCGTGGACTTCGTGGGCAACAGCTCGATGGACATCACCGTCAACGTGTACTCGGAGCAGGTCAGCACCGGGGAGCGGCGCCACACCCATACGGCGCGCGTGGTGTTCGTGGCCATCACGCCGGACCGGAAGCCCAAGCGGGTGCCGCGGCTTGTTCCCGAGACCGACGCCGAACGGGCGCGCTTCGAAGAGGCCCGGATTCGCCACGAGGCCCGACGCCGGACGTGACCGACCGGCTGGTCGCGGTGCTCTCGGGCGGCGGCGCCAAGGCGGCCGCGCACCTGGGCGCGATCCGCGGACTGGCCGCGGCGGGATTGGTTCCGACGCGCTACATCGGGACCTCGATGGGCGCGGTGATCGCCACCGGGCTCGCGGCCGGCATGACCCCCGACGACATCGCGGGCCGGTTGATGACCGTGCGCCAGCGCGACGTCTTCGCGATCGACCGGACCGCCCTGCTCAAGGGCGTGTTCGCCCGCGGGCTGCTCAAGCCGGAGTCGCTCCGGCGGGTGCTCGAGCGCCTGGTGCCGGTGACCCGTTTCTCCGAGCTCCAGGTGCCGCTCACGGTCACCGTGACGGATCTCGACAGCGGCCGGCTGGTGTGCTTCGGCGCCGGGGGCGAGGACGTGCCGCTGCTCGACGCTCTCTCGGCTA
>JBGPVQ010000230.1:0-5132 GCA_041491785.1 Gemmatimonadota bacterium
CACCGGGACGATCGAGGTCCTCGATCCGACCCCGGTGACGGCGGATCTCTCGGCGCGACACGTATTCACCGACTTCTTCCGGAGCCGGACCCGGATCGTGAGCGGGAAGACCTGGTCGGTCAAGCGCAACGGAACCCGGGAACGCACCGGGGATGCCTCCACGCTGGATTTCAACGAGCACGGCTTCCGTTCCGACTTCGTGTTCGAGAACGGCACCACCGGTTCGCACATCAAGACCTGGGCCTCGCATTTCGTTGCCGAGGTTCCCGGCTCGATCCAGTACGACTCGCTGCCGAGCGGCACCCGCACCATCACGGGGAGTTCCGAATGGACCCGCGGAAGCAACACCTGGTCGTTCACGGCGAGCACGCCCACGGCGCTCCACTACAACGCGGACTGCGACACCGCTCCGCGGTTCGACGCCGGCGTGCTGGCGTTGGTGGTGACCGACCGGCACGGCAACGTGGCGAACGTCACCGTCACTTATGGACCGGCGTGCGGGCAGGTGAGCGTCACCCGTTCCTGATGGGGTAGGAGGAGTTCGGTCCGTTGGGCGGCCCGGTTCCGGTCGAGGAGCCGGGCCGCCTTGCGCCGGGGTTAGGCGGGCTGGATGTCCGGCAGCTTGCGCCAACCGGCGCCCCAGATCGCCGCGCCGAGCAGCAGCATGACCGGGATCAGCGCCATGCCGTTCATGAGGCTGTGGGTGCGGTCGGATATGGCGCCGATCATCGAGGGGCTGATGGCGTCGCCCAGGAGGTGAATCGAAAGAATCGACATGCTCACGGCGCGGGCCCGCATTTCGGCCGGCACCGAGTTCACGATGATGGCGTTGATGGGTCCGTTGTAGAACCAGAGGAAGAACTGGGCGAGGAGGATCGCGGCGCCGATCACCATCCTGCTGCCGGCGGTGAGCGCCAGGATCGCGAACCCCGCCGCCGGAATCATCGACAGACAGCTGAGCGCCAGATAGGGGGACTTGGTCTTCCGCTTGAGCCAGTCGGCCAGCAGTCCGCCGCAGAGGGTTCCCGCGAGGCCGCCCACGACGGTCGCGGTGCCAGTGATGCTCCCGGCCTCCGCGATATTCATCCCCCGGAACCGGGACAGAAAGGTCGGGAACCATTCCGCCATTCCTCCCCCTGCCCAGGTCACCGCCACGTAGCCCGCCACCGCGAACACGTAAGGGGAGTTGGCCCGGAGATGACGAAGCGCTACCGGCCAGGTGGGCAGCACTCCCATCGGAGCGGTGTCGTAGGCGCCGCGCTTCGGCTCCCGGATCAGCAGCACCAGCCCCGCGGCCAGCAGGCCGGGAAGCCCACACACCAGAAACGCCGCCCGCCAGCCGTAGGCGTGGCCGACGACTCCTCCGAGGGTAAATCCCAGCGCCGCGCCAACCGGGATCGCGACGTAGAAGAACGTCAACATCCGGTTGCGGCGTTCCGGCGGATAGTAATCACTGATGAGCGTGGGGCTGATGGTGGCGTAGGCCGCCTCGCCGACGCCCACCAACGATCGGGCAAACAGGAAGGTGGCGAACCCGGTGGCGAGCGCGGCACCGGCGGTGGCGAGCGACCAGAGCGCCACGCCGGCGGCGATCAGGCGCTTTCTGGACCAGCGCTCGCTGAGCGAGCTGAAGAGCGGGCTGGTGAGCATGTATACGATAACGAACCCGGTGAACGGGACGCTGGTCTGCAAATCGGTGAAGCCCAGGTCCTTCTTGAACAGATCCTTGACCGCGCTGGCCACGTAGCGGTCGATGTAATTGAGGAGATTCATGGCCGTGAGCACGACCATGGCGAATCGGGCGCCCGAAGCAGCGGATAATCGTTGGTCCACGCGTCCTCCCGACCCCAACCTACCTCGATTGCGCCCCGACCGCCCCACCGCTTCCCCTCCCTGAGCCGCCTCCGTACCTTTCCGGGGTCTCCTCCCACCGGCCCCGTGTGCCCATTGCCTGAACCGAATAATCGGCGGTCCGGCACGCAGGACGGCGTGGTGCTCGCCGTCCGCGATCACCTGCACGCGCTGCTCGCCAAGGCTGCCACACCGTTCCCCTGCCACTACGCCTGTTTCATCCATCCGCGGCGCCGGGCCGGCGAGCAGGGGTTCGGGGTCATCACCCTCGCCGGGGAAAGCCTCCCGCTCACCGTCACCCTCCTCGATGCCCTGAGCGAAGTCCCCACCCTGCTCGACGGGACCACCGTGGTCTCGCTCACCCCGGCGGATGACGAGGACAAGGACGCCCCCGCGGAGAAGGGGGAGGGCTGGCGGGAGATGTTGCCGATCGGACGCTTCATGTTGTGGTCGGCGCGGGGCGCCACCGATCGCCTCCACGCCTTCTTCGACCAACGCGGCGAGGTGGTGAAGGCGGGCAGCGAAGGCCCCCAATACACCCTGCTCTGCGCCGACCGGCCCGACGGGTGGCCGGGGTGAGGGTCGCCGTCGTTTTCGATACTCCCTACAAGAGCTGGACCCCCGAGGACCACCACCGCCAGATGACCGCGGAGCTCGCGGGCGGGGTACAGCCCGAACCGGAGATGGAGTATCAGGTGGCTGGAGCGCTGGTGGAGAACGGCCACGAGATCCTCCTGGTCGGAGTGCATGACGACCCCCGGGAAATCCTCAACCAGTGCGCCCAGTGGAAGCCCGAGCTGGTGATGAACTGCGCCGAGTCCTTCCGCGGTGAGGCCGGGCTCGACCATCTGTTTCCAGCGCTCCTCGAGGCCGGCGGCTACCGATACACCGGCTCGCCCCCGCTCGCCCTTCAGGTGACCCGTGACAAGGCGATGAGCAAGAAGATCCTCGCCTTCCACGGCATTCAGGTGCCCGACTTCGTCACCTATCGGACCACCGACTCGGTAACCGACGCGCCCGATCTGCGCTTCCCGCTCATCGTCAAGCCGCTTTCCACCGATGCCTCGGTGGGTATTGCGCAGGCATCCGTGGTCGAGGACAAGGGAGCGCTGACGGAACGGGTGAATTTCGTGCACGAGCGGTTCGAGCAGCCCGCCATCGCCGAGGAATTCATCCCCGGGCGGGAGCTGTACGCGAGCATCCTCGGCAACGATCAGCGGCTCGAGATCCTGCCCCTCACCGAGCTCATCTTCGACAAGGACAAGACCGAGCCGGAGGAGCGGATCGCCACCCAGTCGGCCAAGTGGGACGAGCCCTACCGGAAGCGGAAGGGGATCAAGAACGTGTTCGCCCGGCCGGTTTCGGCGGCGGCGCGAGAGCGGATCGAGATGATCTGCACCACCGCGTTCCGGGCCTTGTGGCTGCGCGACTATGCCCGGATCGACTTCCGCCTGACTGAGGAGGACGAGGTTTGGGTGCTCGAGGCCAACGCGAATCCGTTCATCGCCCGAGGCCACGAGATTTCCAACGCCGCGGAGAAGGCGGGGATGCCCTACCCCGCGTTCATCCAGCGTATCGTGGACGAGGCGGTGGCCCGGTATGACGCCGCGTAGCGTCCGCCGGGTTCCCCCGCCGCGCGACGACCCGCGCTGCGTCTGCGGCCACCCCCTGCAGCGCTACTGGCCCAATTGCCCGAACTGCAGCCGGGCGCAGCTCTGGCGCGATACCGGCGGCGTGGCCGGCGCCGAGTGTCCGCGCTGCCGCTGGTCCATCTCTCCGAAATTCTCATTCTGCCCCTGGTGCACCCTCGACCTGGCGGACGAAGGCACCTTCAGCGAGGAGCCGCTCAAGGCCCCCCGAGGGTTCCGGATGGACGCCCGGTGCGATTGGCGGTGCGGCGGGGGCGTCCAGTACCCGATGCCGTACTGCCCGTGGTGCGGCAAGGAGCAGAGCTGGAACGAAGACGACCGATTCGAGGGGAACTGCCCCCACTGCGCCCGGGGCGTCGACGACTGGATGGCCACCTGCCCCTGGTGCGGCGAGGACGCGACCGGGCAGGACCTGATCCCCAAAGCGCTCCGGCAGGTGCGCCGCCTCCTCAACGTGGCGCGGATTTCGGACTGGGGCTACCGGGTCCTGTTGCGCCCCGGTGTGTCGGGCGTGGACCCCCGCTACCCCAAGGTCGTCGAAATCGAGCAGCGCTACGTGGTAGGAGCCCGCCGGCGGGATGAAATTCCCTGGCCCATGCTGGTGGGGCTCATCAGCCATGAGCTGGGACACAGCTTTCTCTACCACCACTGGCACTGGACCCGGTCCGCGGCCTTCCGACGAACCTTCGGCGAGGTAGCCAAGGCCTACCGCGTCCTCGACGAGACCTGGGTGGATTTTCAGCGGCGCCGGGTGGCCAACCGCCCGGTCAACCACGTGAGTGTCTATGCGGCGCGGCACCCGCAGGAGGACTTCGCCGAGACCTTCCGGTTCTACCTTACCCGGCGCGGCCGGCTCCGTGAGCTGTTCACCGAGTTCGGGCGCAAGCGGAAGGGCGTGATCGTCTACGAGAAGTTCCTGGTCCTCCACGACTACGTTCGCTCGCTCCGGGGCTCCCGCAAATGACGCTGCCGGCGCGCTCGGCGCCGCCGGCGCTCCCGGTGCCGGTGTCCGACGAGGAACGTCGGGTCCAGCTCGCGAAGATGCAGCGCCGGGCGACCGGCCTCCTCGTCGTGGCGGCGGGCGGATTCGTTCTCACCAGGCTGTTCGAGGCGCGCTACCCCTGGCTGGGATTCGTCCGAGCCACGGCGGAAGCGGCAGTCATCGGCGGCCTGGCCGACTGGTTCGCGGTCACCGCGCTCTTCCGCCACCCGCTGGGCATTCCCATCCCCCATACCGCCATCATTCAGGCCCGGAAGGACCGCCTCGGCCGCACGCTGGGCAACTTCGTTCAGAATCACTTTCTCTCCCGGGACGCCCTGTCGGCCCGCCTGGGGCCGATGCGGATCGCGGAACGCGCCACCGAATGGGTCAGCCGGCCGGAGAACAGCCGGCAGATCGCGCGGCAGATCGCCGCCGCGGTGGCCAAGGGGCTCGAAGCCCTGCCGGACGAGGAAATGAAGGACCTGGTGCACGAGGGGGTGCGGCAGCGGCTTCGTGCCACCTCGGTGGCGCCGCTCCTCAGCAACGTCGTCACCCTCCTCCGCACCGATAACCGGCATCAGGAGCTGCTCGGCGAGGCGATCCGGATCGCCGCCAATGCCGTGGAAAGCAATCGCGAGGTCATTCGCGAG